>NZ_JAKUFF010000004.1:0-143331 GCF_022663305.1 Bacillus cereus group sp. BfR-BA-01408
GCTATTTTAGCACGCCTTTTTGTTCTACTTCTCTAAAAATATGAGTACAGACTCCGCAATTTGCTCATAACCGATTTCTTGATAAATTTTATTCGATGTCGGATTCGCTAGATCAGTATATAACGTAGTCGTCTTGTACCCTTCATCTAACATACGTTGACTAAGTGCCGCTACACAATTAGATGCGTATCCCTTTTTCCTTGCTTCTTTAGGTGTATATACGAAATTAACTGTTATATTATTTTTAGTTGGACGTGTTTTTGCTGCTACAGAAACAAGTTTCCCGTCTACTTCTAGACCAAATAAACGATGATTAGTAATTAATGTATGTGCCGTTTGTTTTGCTTCTTCTTTCGTAGTAGGAAGATTCACATCTTCACAAAATTGATATATCCACTCTTCTATTAATGTTAGTTCATCACTACTTACTTCTCGAAAAAACCCATCCTCGCTCGGTTTCTTCTTCACTTCTTTCAACTCATATACCCCTTGCTCCATTACCACATTCGTTTTCTTATTTTCTAACACCGCAATCTCTTCTGCTAAGTGCTGTACAACTTTCTTATCACCAATTAACCCAGGAATATCCGGATATATTTTCGTTAACTCTTTTGCAAGCTCCTTGATAGCTACTCCCGAAATTTCAGAAGTTGCAACAATGATTTGTTTCTTCTCTTCTGTTTGAAGAAATACAACCGCAATTTCTTCTCCTTGTTTCGCTATCCCCATAAATATCGGTTGGTGGACCATTTGTAATACGCCTAATATGAGATTATTTTCCTGCTCATTCTTTTCTAGAAATGGTGTAACCTCTTCTTTAAAATTAACAATCTCTTCATATACATGCAATTGAATCATCGACAATCTCTTCTCTCTATTTATAGTTTTATTAAGGTATTGGCGATTAATTCACTAAATTCCTCTTTTACGATTCAATAATATTCGAAGCTAACGTATTCAAATTATTTTCAGCTTGTAAAATTCTCTGTTTTTCCTTTTCAAATACCTCTTCTTCTTGTCGAAATGACTCTTTTCGATTGTTAATCATGCGCTCCATTTCTTTTTTACTTGGCCCACCGTATACATTTCTTTTTTGTATAAAAGCTTCTGGCGATATAATTTCTTTCCACTCTTTTTCTAATAAAGTTATATTAAATTTTTCTTGTAAGTACATATTCACATCTTTCAAATGTAATTCATGAAGCTCCTTTTTCTGCTCCAATAACATATTTGCAATAGCACTCGCTGCATGATGCGCATGCCGAAATGGAATGTCATAGTTTTTTGTTAAAGCATCTGCGAAATCAGTTATCGTAATTGCATGTTTATAGGAACGATTTTTCAACGTTTCTTCCTCTACTTTCATCGTTCGAATAACTGCATTCATAATAGAAAAAACACGAATAGTCTTTCCAATCCCTTTATATAAATACGGCTGCAAGTCATCCTCTGTATCCACAATATCACCAAATGGTGTATTATGAATCATTTGAAATACTGTAAATGCTTCTCCTAAAGCACTACTCGTAATTGCACGGGCGTGTTCAATAGAAACTGGATTTCGCTTTTGCGGCATAATACTACTAATTTGCACATATGGCTTCGCCACAGTAATACCATCATATTCTTTCGTCGCTAATAGTAAGAAGTCATGGATCCATCTGCTCGTATTCGTCATCATTACCATAAGTAAAGAGCTAACTTCTAATAAATAATCCGCTCCAGCAACAGCATCATATGAGTTCTCAATTACATTTGTAAACCCAAGTAAATCGGCAACTCGCTCTCGTTTAATTTGGAAACTTGTTGTAGAAAGCGCAGCGGCTCCCATTGGCGACTGATTTAAAAGTTTGTACGTTTTTTTCATGCGTTCTAAATCTCTCTGCATCGTATCATAAATCGCTAACGTATAATGACCAAATGTCGTTGGCTGTGCTGGTTGTGTATGTGTATAAGCTGGCATAATCGTTTCCTTATGATCAGAAGCAAGTTGCAGCATACTTTCCTGCAATAACAAATGATGTTCCATTAATCGTAATACATACCGTCTTAAACTCATGCGATACATCGTTACACCCATATCATTTCTACTTCTACCAATATGCATATTACTTACAAAATCGCTTTTTGCTTCTTGAGAAATTAAATGTTCCACTAAAAAAAAGAGATCTTCATGCTGCTCTGTATAGAGCAATTGCTCTTCTGGCATTCCCTCTACCTTTTTTAATGCGTGTAATATAACTTTACCTTCTTCCTTTTTCATTAAATTTTCTTCCATCAGCATTGTAATATGCGCTTTATGCACTTGAAACATATCTTTCAATAAGTAATTTCGTTGAAAATTAAATACATGTTGTAATACACAATCCACATATGTTTTCCCAGGGAAATCAGCGCCTTCACTCTTTATAAACTCTTCTTTATTTTGTTTCATCACCTTTTCCCCTTTCACCTAAGTATTACTACCCATCATACCCAGAGATAGCAAAAAAGTGCTTGTATATAAAAATAAACTCGGCGCCTCTGCACCGAGTTTACTTAATAAAAGTCGCATCATACTTATCACTTTGCAACACTTGGAAATGTAAGTTTGCTAAATGTTTCCGTATTTCTGCACTGTCGTCCTCATTTAAATTATTTGCTAAGAACACTATTTCTGTACAGTTCCCGCGTTTATCCATTGCATAAACTGCCTTTGTAACTGTCCATGGCGTATAACCATTTTTTTGGCCTGCATGTCTAAATGTTTTACGATATTTCTTAGCGCTCATATCTGTTTCAACGATATTCGCCCATACTTTTTCTTCAGCTTCTGTTAGGCCACCTTTATGATTTGCCTTTTGAAGCAGTACCATATAATCGTTTGCAGAAGCAGCTGGCAATCGATCTGACCAAATTTTATCGTAACGTTCCTCTAAATAAAGAGGAATTTCCTTCTGTAATAATGGCCCCTTCTTTTTTAAGCGTTCATGAATAATCATTGCATATTCACGATATTGCTCTTGAGACATTTCTTTTAACTTTTTCTCTATTTTATATTTCGGAACATGTAATTCTTTATGCAAATATCCTGGAATGTATAAAGATGAAACGATTGGAAATAGCGGCTGATGTGCTGGAAGCGATAAACTTTGTAAATTCCGATTAATATTATCTAATCCTAACACTTCCATTAAATATTCAGCATTCGCATTCGAACTAAACTTAACCATTCCTTTTGCCACTTCTTCTAAAGAAACCGCTCCTTCAGTTATCTTGCCTGTCTTCTCCAAATATCTTTGCCATCTATCTTGTGCACCACCATCTGTATTCGGTACATAATAACGATTCACGTCATTAATGGAAACAAAACTAGACGAATCAATTTTCCCTTCCGTAACTTGTTTCGTATATTCAAGCGCCACAATTAATTTCATTGTACTAGCAACTGGCAACACAACGTTAGGATTGACAGAATAAACAACTTTATCATTTCTCTTTACTAGAAGCGCACTATTTTTTTCATCTTTATGTTCTTCAATAAAGGATGCAATATACTGTGCATCATCATTATTTGAACTCCACACTTTTTTCACTAAAAAGTTACCCGATATTAGCAAAACGAAAATACCCACAATCACTGCGCATACTATAGTTTTTTTCAAATAAAATTCCTCTCCTATTGTGTAACTCTTCTCTATCTATCTCTTACAAACAAAATAATGGAGATGATTATTTTAGTAATCATCTCCATTATTTTAACTTGTATTCTCCCATTATGTCTACGTCATAATTTTAACGAAATCTTCGAGGAATTTTTTATAATGTAACGACCAACCAATTCGCACCCAATTCTTTAATGCTTTTGAGTCAGGTTGAGGCCGGAAATCAGCAATACTCTCTCCTTTTGCAATTCCAACTGTATCTACATCGACTCGGCGATATACATAATCCAAAAGGGACGGATTTGCCGCAACCATCATTGTAACGACGTCATGTACTGGACTACCTGTTATTTTCGGGTTTAACTTTTTATATGCTTTATAATAATACGTAAATATCGGCTCGATCAACTTATTGAAACTCGTTTTAGAGTGTTTTGTAATATATTTTACCATTTCCGGCGTAATAATAGCTTCAGATGTAACGTTAAGTGGCACTAATGTCACATTCTTAGCATTTTGCATAACTAATTGTGACGCAATGGGATCACCATGAAAATTTGCCTCTGCGACTGGTGTCACATTTCCAGGCATTAAAAAAGCACCGCCCATTATATAATATTCTTTCACAAACTTCATCATCGGCTTTTCTAAAATAAACGCTGTCGCAAGTGTCGTTGACCTGCCAGCATCAACTATAATTAATTCTCCTTTATATTTTTCAAGAATATCAAAAAACACACAAAAAGGCTTTATATTTGGAGAAAGATTTTTCGGAGGACGAATTGGTCCTAAACCTTCTGCCCCGTGAATTTCCGGATAGTATGTTGTAATATCTCCTGATAAAGGAATCTTCGCACCATTAATAACCGGTATATCTTCCCTTCCTGCTAACTGTAATAAATATGCTGCATTACTCGTCGCCTTTTCTTGCGTTACATTTCCATATCCCGTTACTACGCCGACAATATCAATATCAGGATGCAACAATCCATACATAATTGCTAAAGAGTCATCAATTCCCGGGTCTCCTAAAAATAATACTTTTTTCATCGACCTCAACTCCATCCCCCTCAATTGTTATTAATTTATGAATAGTCATTGATATACAGAATAAAAAAGAACAAATTCATACGAAAAAACGCAGTCCTATAAGGACTACGTTTTTCATATAACCTATGCTGTTTTTTTCACAGCACTCATACTTCCAATGATGTAAGCGATAAACGCTAAGCAAATCGGGAAGACAACCGTATGTATACCGAACGGATTTGGGTAGAAAAGATGGATACACATATATGACCCTACTCCAACTACAATAGACGCAAGCGCTCCTGTTGCATTTCCTTTTCTCCAATATAACCCTAATACGATCGGCCAAATGAATGCTGCTTCTAATCCACCGAAAGAAAATAAATTTAACCATATTAAAAAATCTGGTGGTTTAATTGCTGCTGCATAAACGAGCAGCCCTACGATAGCAGTAATCCATAAACTTCCTTTTCTAATCGTACTATCTGTCGCATCTTTATTTATGTAATTCACGTATATATCTTTAATGATTGATGAACTTACAAGTAGCAATAACGAGTTTACTGTAGACATAATGGCTGCCATTGGTGCAGCTAAGAAAACCCCAGCTAGCCACGGTGGCAACACTTCCATCGCGAGTAGCGGCATTACTTTATCTGGTACTGTTATACCTGGAAGTACGACTCGTGCGAACACACCCGTTAAATGCATACCAATCATAATGGTACCCACAACAATCGTCCCAATTATTAACGCTTGATGCATCGCTTTTGAATTTTTATAAGACATGGCACGCACACTAATTTGCGGTAAACCAACAACGCCAATTCCAATTAAAATCCAAAATGATGTCACATATGATTTCGTTAAGCTTCCATCCGCTCCGAATGGTGTAATTAAATTCGGATTGATTTGAACAAGTTCCTGCATAATCTTTTCAATTCCACCACCGGCAACGACAGTAGCGATTAAAATGATTGTCGTCCCAACTAACATAATGATACCTAATAACGTATCTGATAAAGCAACTGCACGAAATCCACCAATTAATACGTACACAAGTACAGAAAAAGTAAATAAAAATAGTGCTGTTGTATAAGAAAGACCCGTTAGCGACTCAATTAATCGGCCACCGCCGACCCACTGAGCTACTGTTGCTGAAAATAAAAAGATAATAATACATAACGCAGAAAGTATGACAACTGCTTTATTATTGTATCTTCCCTTTAAATAATCGATAAGAGTAATAGCTTCCATCTTCCTAGCAATAATGGCAAACTTTTTACCGATAACTGTTAAAACGATATACCCTGTTACAACTTGAATCGCAGATAACAATACCCATCCAAGCCCCATATTGTATGCTATACCAGGGCCACCAATAAAGCTACTAGCACTACCGTACGTAGCAATCATTGTCATTGCTAATAATAAACCACCGAGCTCACGCCCACCTAAAAAATATTCTTGCAAAAACTTATTATGGGCAGTCGCTTGTACACGTCTTGAAGCATATACACCAATTAAAAATACAACGATAAACGAAATTATCATTGGAATGATTACATACCAATTCATCTATTATTCCTCACTTTTTTCTTCCTCATCGAGTGAAATATCTTGAAATACAAAACGAACAACTAAACTAAGTAAAATAACCATAACGATAAAACCAACGATACAGCTATAAAAAAACCATGCTGGAAAACCAAATACATATGTATATTCACTTGGATTTTTACTACCAAGCCCATAAGCAAATCCGTACCATATTATAAAATTGATAATAGCAAGTCCAAGACCAATTAACGCTTCTCTATGGGCGATTCGAAAGCGTGGATCATCATGATAATTCTTCATTTTTCTCCCTCCTCTCACGATGTATTATTGTACCATTGTTCTTCTAGTTTTTCCTACTAGAAAGCAAAAACAAGCAGGATTTTTTATAATCATATAGAAGACTTTCTTACATTACATATTTTTTACAATTGTAACACAAATGAAATTTGAATTTTCAGTATTTGTTAATTATGATTTTAATTAGAGGCTTTCCATCTAGTTTCCACATCCTTGATTTCGGAATAAACGCCGTCTCGTACTGCGTTTACATTATATTTTCAAGGGGGTTATACAATGAGTCAACTAGCTGTAAATCTTCATGAAAAGGTAGAAAAGTTTCTTCAAGGTACAAAAAAGTTATATGTGAATGGATCCTTTATTGAAAGCGCTTCCGGTAAAACATTTAACACACCTAACCCAGCAACTGGCGAAACACTTGCCGTCGTTTCTGAAGCTGGTCGCGAAGATATTCATAAAGCTGTCGTTGCAGCTCGCATGGCTTTTGACGAAGGTCCTTGGTCTCGCATGAGCACTGCTGAGCGAAGCCGGCTTATGTACAAGTTAGCTGATTTAATGGAAGAACATAAAGAAGAGCTTGCACAGCTTGAAACGCTAGATAACGGAAAGCCAATCCGTGAAACAATGGCAGCAGACATACCACTCGCAATTGAACATATGCGCTATTATGCCGGCTGGGCGACGAAAATCGTTGGTCAAACAATCCCTGTTTCCGGTGATTACTTTAACTATACACGCCATGAAGCTGTTGGTGTCGTTGGTCAAATTATCCCTTGGAACTTCCCGCTTCTTATGGCAATGTGGAAAATGGGAGCAGCGCTTGCTACAGGATGTACAATCGTTTTAAAACCTGCAGAACAAACTCCACTATCTGCCTTATACTTAGCTGAATTAATTGAAGAAGCTGGATTCCCGAAAGGTGTTATTAATATCGTTCCTGGATTCGGTGAATCAGCTGGACAAGCTCTTGTTAATCATCCACTCGTTGATAAAATTGCATTTACTGGTTCTACTCCAGTCGGTAAGCAAATTATGCGCCAAGCATCTGAAACATTAAAGCGCGTTACACTTGAGTTAGGCGGTAAATCACCAAATATCATCTTGCCAGATGCTGATTTATCTCGCGCGATTCCTGGTGCACTTTCTGGTGTTATGTTTAACCAAGGACAAGTATGCTCTGCTGGATCACGTTTATTTGTTCCGAAGAAAATGTATGATAATGTCATGGCTGACCTTGTCCTTTACTCTAAAAAATTAAATCAAGGTGCTGGCTTAAGTCCAGAAACTACAATCGGCCCTCTCGTTTCCGAAGAACAACAAAAACGTGTAATGGGCTACATCGAAAAAGGGATTGAAGAAGGCGCTGAAGTACTTTGTGGAGGAAGTAATCCATTCGATCGAGGCTACTTCGTTTCTCCTACAGTATTCGCTGACGTAAATGATGAAATGACGATTGCAAAAGAAGAAATTTTCGGTCCGGTTATTTCTGCAATACCGTTTAACGATATTGATGAAGTAATTGAACGTGCAAATAAATCACAATTTGGCTTAGCGGCTGGTGTGTGGACAGAAAATGTTAAAACAGCACACTACGTTGCAAGTAAAGTACGTGCTGGTACAGTATGGGTAAACTGTTATAACGTCTTTGATGCAGCATCTCCATTTGGAGGATTTAAACAATCCGGTCTTGGTCGTGAAATGGGATCTTACGCATTAAATAACTATACAGAAGTGAAGAGCGTTTGGCTTAACTTAAATTAATGAGAAAGAACCTGACCTATCCGGTCAGGTTCTTTTATTATGTATGTCTTTAAACTTGCAGTCCTCCGCTCACATTCAATACTTCTCCTGTAATATAGGATGCGTATTCTGATGCTAAAAAGGCTGCTGCGTTCGCAATATCTTCTGGCGTTCCAATTCTACCAACTGGAATCGCGCCGACCATCTTTTCTTTCACTTTATCTGGTATCGTTTTTGTCATATCTGTATCCATAAATCCTGGACAAATCGCATTACACGTAATACCAAAATTCCCAACTTCTTTCGCTGCCGTTTTCGTTAAACCTACAACGCCTGCCTTCGTAGCTGCATAGTTTGCTTGACCTATGTTTCCTTCTCTACTAATTGAAGATATATTAATAATACGTCCATACCCTTGTTGTCTCATGTAAAGGAGAGCTGGTTGCATACAATAAAAAACACCAGTTAAGTTCACTTGTAATACTTGTTCCCAAGCAGACTTCTCCATTTTATGTAACATTGCATCTCTTGTAATTCCAGCATTGTTCACCAAAATATGTAATGTACCAAATTTTTGAACCGCATATTCAATTAACGACTTCGCTTCATTTTGATTACTCACATCACATCGATATGAGCACACTTCATATCCTTCGTCCGATAACTCACGTGTCGTTTTTTGTAGCTTCTCTTCATTTACGTCGCTAATTAATACTTTCGCCCCTAGCTTTGCATACACCCGTGCAATCTCTTTTCCAATTCCCTGTGCAGCTCCTGTTACAACAGCTGTTTTCCCATTTAAAAACTCCATTCCTATCCCCCATTTCTATTACTTATACTGTATATTTCGGCTTTTTACTTTCCAATTCCTCTTTGTATAAAAAAGTCTATTTGTGTCAAACTAACTTTGCAACGCCGCATAAAGTGAAACTTTAATCAGTGGGGGTTTTCTCCATCCCCCACTGATTATTAGCCCTCACCAATCGGACTTTTATGGGCAGTTGATCCCCTACCTAACTTCTTTACTTTCGCTGAATTTTGAGGTGGGGGTCTTACTGCCCATTAAAGCGGGATAAAGTGTAAGGAGATTGTGTCGAATGAACAAAAAAAATTTCAAACAAAACAAAGCTACTGATGGCATTGATGTTGAGTTCTCTCGTGAACTCGCTGATCACGATGACTTAGAAGCGAACGCACGTGCAAATGCCGCTGATGCACGTCAAAAACGCCAGTCAACAGAAAAATAAGGAAAGCACAACCTTATTCTTTTCAACAGGGACCTACTACCCAACAAAATAAACCGAGAAACATCTCTCGGTTTATTTTTGATATTTTTTTGTATAATGTGCCAAAGTAAGTAGCGGATAAATTTGGGCATAGCTATGATAACGAATATAAAACCCACCAGGTAAACCTGTTCCAGTAGGATATTTTTCATTCACATAAGGATTCGCAAGCAAATATGAAACGCCTTTTCGAATAGTTGGTGTTTCTTTATCATAGTAAGAAATGAGAGCATCTAACGCCCATGCTGTTTGAGATGGTGTACTAAATGGTAAAGTAACGAATCTTTTCTCCACACTACTTTGGCATGATTCTCCCCATCCACCATCTTCATGCTGTATATGTTCAAGCCATAAAGCTGCTCGTTTCAATGATGGATTGTTAGATGGAATTCCGAGTGACCGTAAACCAGTCATAACAGCCCACGTACCATATATATAACAAATCCCCCATTTCCCATACCAGGATCCATTTCTCTCTTGTACATTCATTAACCAATTTATCGCACTTTGTTTTTGTTTCTTAGGTAATTCATTTTGCGTATATGTCCCGAAAAGCTCTAACACTCTTCCTGTAATATCTGGTGTGGAAGGATCCGTAATCATATCACTTGCATTTTCGATTGGTAAATTCGCTAATAATTTGCTCGTCACACCTTTTTCAAACGCTCCCCAGCCACCATCATTATTTTGTAATCCTTTAATCCAATTGACCCCTTTCTTCCAAGCATTATCTATATTTTCGTTTCCTCTACTCCTTGCCAACGCTCTTAGCACAGCTGTTGTATCATCGACATCTGGAATTGTCGTATTTACATCCGAAAAACCCCAACCACCTGGAGTAAGTGCGAGAGCATGTACGCTCCAATCAGCTTTTTTTGTATGCTGTTTTTTCAATAAATATGTTATTGTCTGTTGAATCATCTTGTGATCTTTCGGAACGTGGGCCTCTTGTAACGCATAGCTGAGTAAAGCTGTATCCCATACGGTCGAAGGAGAGTTTTGCAAGTGACTCCCTCTTTCCATCTTCCATATATAAGATGTTATCCCAGCTATAGCCTTTTGAATCAGTGATGATTGAAGAGAATGCCCTAACGCAAGTAAAGCATAAATCATATAAAACGAGGCAGTTGCGTAACTATATAACGTTCCATTTTCATCAATACGCTCTTTCATGAAACGTTCGACTTCCTCATATCCTTTATGATGTAACGAGAGTGGATACGAGATAATTTGTTTTACATCACTTAATAACGTTTGAAACAACGGAGACCGATCCTCCCGAAACCATTCTCCGCCCCCGCCCGCAATGTGATTTAAATTTGGCAATAACTTTTTCCCTACTCGAAATCTTTTATTTAAACACACCATCATCGGAATTAAATGGATACGTGCTGAGCTACTCAATTCAAATATACTGAGGGGGGAATCATTCTGTAGAAACATGATTGGTGTTGGTAAATGAAAGAGTGAAGGATATTCATATTCTCCATGAATTGCTAATAAAAACTTCGTCATAAAATGAGCACGCGCCACGCCTCCGCGTTCCTTAATAAAACTTTCCGCTCGCTTCATATTCGCATCTTCTTTTGTATATTTTTTCGATGCTAGCAAGGCCGCATAAGATTGAATGGTAGCTGATAAATTACCTCCCACTTCATCTTCATACAATTTCCACGTTCCTTCATTTGTTTGAAGTGATGCTAACCTTTTTACAAACGGTTCTATCTCTTTATCTCTACCTAATAATTTTAATAAAAAAATCATATGGCAATCTGTTAATGGAGCTCCTTCAAAACAAAATCGCCACGTACCATCTTGCCGTTGCATCGTTTGAAGTGCAGTTGCTCTTCTCGCTATTTCTTCATGCGCTTTTTCATATAATAACAAGTTACTCACCCACCCTTTCGAAATCCGTATAACGATATTCAAGAAAGCAGCTGAATATGTATGAATACAAAGAAAAGCAGAACATATAAGATGCTCTGCTCATAAACAATATCCTACTCCGACAATAATCCCTAATAAAGCACCAACTACTACTTCATACGGCGTATGCCCGACAAGCTCATTTAACTTCTTATATTCTGTTTGTCTACCGTGAAAAAACTCATTCAATATTTTCGCCTGTTTACTTACTGCCAGCCTTACTCCTGAAGCGTCATACATAACTATAATGGCAAAAATAGCAGCAATTGCAAATAAAGTACTTTCCACACCTTCCACAACGCCAACACCTGTCGCCAGTGCTGTAACAGTTGAAGCATGAGAACTTGGCATCCCACCTGAAGCGAAAAACTTTGCAAAATCAAATTCACCCGTTTTGAATAATTTAAAGACTACTTTCGTTAATTGTGCTAAAAACCATGAAATTACAGCGGCCATAAGCGGATCGTTATGTAAAATTGTTTCCACGTTCTCAGCTCCCTACTAGCTATAATGGAAATCCTATAGTATCAGTATAAAGAAAAATGCGTAGAAAATACTACGCATTACGATACTTTTGCTGATTTATTTTTTATAAATTTCGGTTGTTTCTGCACTAAGAACTTTGTTTTCGCTACCGAGAATACAACTAATGCAACCCATATACAGAAAAATGCAATCATATGAGTAGATGTGAAATGTTCACCAAATACGAATACACCTAAAATCAAACTAATTGTTGGCGCAATATATTGTAAAAAACCTACCATATAAAGTGGAATAAGTTGGGCTCCTTTTGCAAAATAAAAAAGTGGCAATGCTGTAACAATGCCCGCTCCTATTAATAGTAATGTCGATAACATTGAGATAGAGCCAAATGAGCCGAAACCATGTACTCCTGTCATTACTAGATAAATAATCGCAAACGGTGTCACTAACATCGTTTCCATCGTAAGTCCAATTGTCGCATCATAGTTTAACAATTTTTTTGTTAATCCATATAATCCAAATGAAAGGGCAAGTGATAAAGAAACCCATGGAATAGCCCCGAAACGTACTGTTAAAATAATAACTCCTACTCCAGCTAAACCAACTGCAACGTATTGCCAAAAGTTTAACTTTTCCTTTAAAACGACTGTACCAAGTAAAATACTAATAAGCGGATTAATATAATAGCCAAGACTTGCTTCAATGACATGATTATGATTAACGGCCCATATGTAGACAAACCAGTTTCCGCTAATCAAGACTGAAGCTATTGTTAATGACATTAATAATTTAGGTCGTTTAAAAAGATTCATGAACTCTCCAATAAACTGACGAAATCTCTTCGTAACACCTAATACGATTAACATAAACACGAACGCCCAAACGATGCGGTGTGCTAATATTTCATCTGCTGGGACTTCCTCAACCCATTTCCAATAGATTGGTAGTATTCCCCACATCGTATACGCACCAGCCGCATATATAATCCCTTTTTTTTGCTCTGCTGATTGATTCCCCATCTTCCTTTTTCTCCTCTTCTCATTTTTTCTCCATTATACGTTCCCACGTGCTCACTTTACCAATAATCAATCTGCATTTCTTTCGACATTTCTCATACAACGAATAATAAACATACCGTTATTACAACAAGTAACGGTATGCCGAAAACAAATTTCTTTTTATGAGTTTTATGATGAAACATATACATACCAATCCAAGCTCCAACTGCTCCCCCAGCTGCTGCTGATAAAAACAACGTACTTTCTGGCGTTCTCCACTGTTTCTTCTTCGCTTTTCGTTTATCAAGCCCCATAAGGCTAAAAGCTATAACGTTAATAATAATAAAATAAATCCATTTCATCGCTTTCTCTCCCTATGAAAAATTCGCTTAATGGTAACATGAAAAAATGATGGAAACAACTGAAGAACGCTTTTTATTGATTAGTTACCTTCATATTTACATAGCCAATTAAACAGAAAGATGTTATGGGCAAGATCTTATATTTCATTCCCTTCACCCACTACCATAGCATCGAAAAAACTTCTCTCAATCTCTTTTTCATCAAAATGAAGAACTACGATTAGCCCCACATATAAAGAAACGAAATTTAGAAACCATTCCTCATTATCATCTTTCTTAGCTAAACATTTAAATATCTCTTGAAATTGCATACGCTCGTCTACAGCAATAATCGGTCGCACGCCAAAATATTTCAATACAAGATGTAGGTTTAGCTGCACGGATAATGATAAAATATACTTTAATAGCTCCGTATAATGAGCAACATTTTTTTCACTATATAACTTCACAAGCTCTTGATGTAAAGTAGAAATCGATAATTCTTCTTTAGTCACTTTTGTTGCTTCTATCATTTCAATCATCTTTTTCATATCCATTACATTTACCCCTCCTGTTGCAAAACAAAAGCCAAAGTGTATTTATTTTATAATCAGCAATAATTGAGTATTTCTCGCCTCTCTTTCTTCTTCACTTACTAAGTCATACTTTTTTAAAAGGTGAAATACATCATTTAACATTTCTTGTGAGTGATTACCTTGCAAAAATTTTTTTAACCCTTTAAAAATATCTTCAGATAAAAAAATCTTTTGACTTTCAAGTTTATTCATTACATCTTCAATAGAATGATCGATATTACACGCCATAAAAAATTCCTCCTCTATCCTTTATAAATAATATCTTCTGCTAACGATGTAAACACTTCTCCAACAAGAGAATCTTCATCATATACAGATGAACCGCTATTTTCTTCACGTTTTGCAAAAGGTACTTGTGCGATTACTTCTGTTTGCAATTGTTCTGCTAACATTTCGCCGCCGCCTTTTCCAAACAGATAATTTTTCGATCCATCTTGTTCTTCATAATAAGCCATGTTTTCCACAATCCCTAAAATCTCGTGTTTCGTATGTTTTGCCATTACGCCTACTCTAGATGCTACGAATGAAGCTACATTATGTGGTGTTGTAACAATAATTTCTTTCGCCTGCGGAATCATTGCTGCAACATCAATAGCAACATCTCCTGTACCAGGTGGTAAATCAAGAAGTAAATAATCTAATTCTCCCCAGTGCGTATTCGCAAGGAAATTTTGAATCCATTTATTTAACATCGGTCCGCGCCACATAACCGGATTATTTCCTTCTGTAAAAAATCCCATCGACATGATTTTAACACCGTGACTAATAACTGGAATTACTGTTTGATCAATCATCGTTGGTTTTTGATTCGTTTCCATCATAGCTGGAATGCTAAAACCATATATATCTGCATCTAATATCCCCACTTTTTTGCCCATACGAGCTAAAGCTGTTGCAAGATTAATTGTTACAGTTGATTTTCCGACTCCACCTTTTCCGCTCGTTACAGTAATAAAACGTACTCCTGAATCAGGACGAAGCATGCTCGGCATACCAGTTTCTGTTCTACTATTTTTCTTTAACTTCTCTGTTAAAGCTGCACGTTCTTCACTTGTCATAGAACCGAATGTCAAATCTACTTTAGAGGCACCAATTGCGTGAAGTGATTCTTCAATATCTTGTTGAATTTTTGCTTTTAACGGACAACCTTGAATCGTTAGCACTACTTCAAGTTTAACCTCTGTTCCATTCATTTGTATATTTCTAACCATGTTTAACTCTACAATACTTTTGTGTAATTCTGGATCCTCTACATGTTTTAACGCATTCATTATTTGTTCTTGAGTAATCATAAAACTCATCCCTTCTCGTATTCTAATTTATCCGACTTTAACTACTAATCAGTGGGGGATGAAGAACCCCCCCACTGATTAAAGTTTCACTTTATATACAACATCTTCTTGTCGTTGCAAGAAACACTTATTATCCACCACTAACAGGCGGGATAAATGCGACGATATCTCCAGCTTGTATCATCTCTTCATTCGTTACAAACTCTTCATTAACAGCCACCATCACTCTATCAAGCGATTGTAAACTATAGTTTGCTTTGAGCCATTCTTTTAATTGCTGCACTGTCATTTCTTCTTTTTCTGAAATTACGAATCGATCTAATCCGACTTCCTCACGCAAATTTGCAAACAGTAAAATTGTAATCATTTTCTCATTCTTCCTTCTTCGGTTTTCCTGCTGGATATGGTGTATTTTCAAGTTGATCGCCAATCCACATCGTCCCATCTTCCCAAAATTCTTTTTTCCATATTGGGACGATTCGCTTTATACGTTCAATTGCGTATTCATTCGCTTCATAAGCTACTTTGCGATGCGGTGATGAAACTGCAATGACTACCGCAATATCCATTATTTCTAGCCGGCCTACTCGGTGAGTAATTGCTACTTTTGCATCCGGCCATCTTTCACTAATTTCTTCACCAATTCTCATAAGTTGCTTTACTGCCATCGGTTTATATGCTTCATACTCTAAATGTAGCGTTCGTTTTCCTTTTGTTAATTCTCTCACTGTACCAATAAAAGTTGTAATCGCACCTGCCTCTCTTCTTGCAACTTTATTCGTTACTTCTTCAACTACAATCGGTATATCAACAATCTCAAATAGCACTTGTCCCATTGGAACCACCTCTCACTTTGCGAAATGTCCAAGGCCATTCACTACCTTCGTTATCTTCCAATAAAAGAACATCCACAAACATATCTTTTTTATATCCTCTTGTCCCACCTGGTAATACGATAAAAATATTCGATTCTGCTAATGAAGAGACCGAGCTAGATTTATCAAATCCTGAAGGACAAGCAATTAACTGACCTTCGTTATATGTCAGTTTCGCTCGTACAAATCTTGTAAATGGATTTGGCTTTAGAAAGTCTTCTCCTAATAACGCTTTTTCTCTCTTTACATGTGCTTTTTCACTAAACATATACGTCCGAATACAAGGTCTTACAAATAATTCAAACCCTACGTAACAAGCAGATGGATTTCCTGATAAACCAAATAATAACTTGCCATTTAATTGTGCTACAGTCGTAACACTTCCTGGCCTCATTGCAACTTTATTGAAAAGAACAGATGCACCTAACTCTTCATATATAGCTGGTAAATAATCGTAATCCCCTACTGATACACCGCCTGTTGTAATGAGCATATCTACTTGGCCAAGCGCTTCTTTTACAGCTTTGAAACATGTATGAAAATCATCGCTAAACTTCCCAAAATATTTTACTCTTCCGCCCGCTCTTCGAATTTGAGACAATATCATATACGTATTACTGTTTCGGATTTTCCCTGGCTGTAATGAATCGTTTACGTCCAGTAATTCACTTCCAGTCGCTAATAGTCCAATTACAGGCTTTCTAGCCACCGGTACCTCGCTATACCCAAACGTAGCAAGAAGAGCTGAAATACCTGGATGAATGTATGACCCTTTCTTTGCAAGAACCGTGCCTCTACGAGCATCTTCACCTTGAAAAGAAATATTGTCGCCCGTTTTGAATGATCGCTTCACTTCCATATATTTGTTGCCATCCTCCTCATATTGACGAGTTAGCTCTAACATAACAACCGCATCACACCCATTCGGAATTTGCGCTCCTGTCATAATTCGAACTGCTTGAAATGGACCTACTTTCTCATCGAATAGCGATCCTGCACCGATTTCACCCACTACTTCAAATACACTTGGAGTTTCATAACTTGCTAAATCCGTATCTTTTGCTCTAATAGCAAACCCGTCATACGGTGAACGATTAAATGACGGCACATCATGGTCAGCTACTAAATCCTCTGCTAATATACGTCCATAAGCTAATTCAATAGGTAGTAGCTCCTTTAAGCCGTTATGAGCAAATCCCATCACTTTACGAACAGCCTCTTCAACTGTGATTGGTACTCTTCTTTCCATTGTTGACAACCCTTTCTATTAGCCAAATACGCGATAATATAGTTGTTTCGCTTTCGAAATATCATTTGTGCCATGAATAAAAACACGACCATCCCGAAAAACAACGATGCGGTACTCATCTAATTGGCAAGATAGTAAATACGGATTCCGATCTACTTCCCCCACTTTTTTTAATACTTTTTCTATATCATCAAAATTGTATTTTCTATTGTCTACTGGTCTAATTTGAACTGTATTTCTTCCGCATAAAGCAGCTATCTTCGTTTGGTTTTCATATGATAAATAAGGATAAGTTCGATTCAAACCACATGAGAGACAAGCGTCTGTTTTTATTTTCCCTAGTTTTATAAAATGGTTTTGATTACTCCATATATCAAACATGAAAAATGTTTTTCTAATAGCTGCAAAATCTTCTACTAAAATTTTGAGTGCTTCCGCCACTTGATATGCTGCGACGATTTGTACAGTCGGGCTAATAATTCCAGCTGTATCACACGTCACACCTGTAACTGGAACGTTCTTCAGCACACAATGTAAACACGGTGTCTCTTGGGGAATAATTGTATAACTCATACCGTACGAGCCAACGCAAGAACCATATACCCACGGGATATTATGTTTTTGTGATAAGTCATTTATTATAAATCGGATATCGAAATTATCTGTTGCATCAATGATTACATCGACATTTTCTAATAGCCCTTCCAAGTTTTCTACACATGCATCCATTACGAAAGCATGTATTTGTACTTCCGCATTAAGTTTTTCTAGCCGATTTTTAGCAGCGATTGCTTTTGGCAATTTCTCTCTTGCATCTTGTTCAGAGTACAATTGTTGCCTTTGTAAATTACTCCATTCAACGTAATCACGATCTATAATCGTCAACTTGCCAATACCTGCACGTACGAAACTTTCGGCACTTGCACTTCCTAATGCGCCTACTCCTACAATTAACACATGTTTATTTCGAATTTTTTCTTGCCCTCTACTCCCAATTGGTTTAAACAAATGTTGTCGTGAATACCGCTCAGCCATTACATACCCTTCCTCTCACGAACTCTATTTCATATTAGAATGTTGTTTTTGATAACAAGCAAAGTACGCAAATCCAACAAAACCAGCTCCGCCAATTACATTTCCGATAAAGACAGGAACAAAATTTTTAGCAAGATCCATCCATGTCAGATGACCTGCAAAAATAACTGCTGAGATGACAAACATATTTGCTACCACTTGCTGAAATCCAATCACTACAAATGCCATAATTGGAATCCAAATTCCGATTATTTTTCCGACAAAATCACTCGTCCCATAAGCGAGCCAAAGCGCCAAACAAACGAGCCAATTACACCCAATTGCTAAAATTAAAGTTCTCCCAAATGATTCATGTAACTTTCCTTCTGCTATCGCTACCGTTTTATTTAAATAATCTCCCTCTGTTAATCCGCCAAGATGACCGAAACAATACGCTACGAAAATAGCTCCTACAAAATTCATGAAAGTAATCCAAATCCAGTTATTTAGCACACTAACCAATGTAATTTTCTTTGCATATAGCGCCATAGATAGTGACATCATATTTCCGGTAATTAATTCTCCTCCTGCTAATACGACGAGCATGAGTCCAACAGGAAAAACCGCTCCTCCTAAAACATTCACTAAACTCCCCCAGCGCTCAGGCAAATTACCTAAAACGCGAATGTTAAGTAAAAAACCTAGCGAAATAAACGCTCCTCCTAAAAAACCGAGAATAAGCATTGCTGGCAAGGTCTGACTTACTTTTTGAACACCGGCCTCAATTACAAGCTCAGCAATTTGTTCCGGTTTATGAAATGCCATTACTAATTCCTCCATTTTCTCCAAATAAAAAAGCAGCTTCAAAAAACCTCCTCAAAATAAAGGTTTTTGAATGCTGCTTAATTTCTCTGCACATCTTTTACAGAGAGATCAATCATCACTTTTACTATAAAATAGAAAATCTACAAACGTTGCACATCTTCCATTTTGTATATACTGCATCATAGTGTCACTTATATATATCAACCACCAATATGTGACATTTCAATTTTAGGTGCTCTTTTTTTACTTGTATGACTTAAGCGTTCATCTGAATAACGATCTTCTCGGTTGTTCCATATATCGCGTACAACATCTGTTATTTCCTCGTCAGTGTATTCTGATCGAAGCAGTTCTTTCAAATCATTTCCTTTAGAAGCGAATAAACAAGTATATAATTTTCCTTCTGCAGAAATACGAGCTCTCGTACATGAGGAGCAGAAGGAGTCTGTTACTGATGAAATAATACCTATTTCTTCATCACTTCCAATATAACGATAGCGAGTCGCAACCTCTCCTGTATAATTCGCTTCTATTCGTTCTAATGGCATAACTTGATGAATCGTATCTACTATTTCTTGTTTAGAGACAACCTCTTTTAAATCCCAACCGTTATAATTTCCAACGTCCATATACTCAATAAAACGAAGAATATGTTTATTTTCCTTAAAGTATTGCGCCATCTGCAAGATATCCTGTTCGTTTTTCCCCTTTTGAACGACCATGTTTATTTTAATTTTCATACCGACTTCAGCTGCAGCTTGTATTCCTTCCAGAACCCTTTGTACTTTGCTTCTATTACCATTCAAATAGAAAAACCGCTCTTCTTCTAAGGAATCTAAACTAACTGTCACACGTGATAAACCCGCCTTATATAAATCAGGAGCAAACTTTTTAAGTAACGATCCATTAGTTGTTAAACCGATATCCTCCACACCATTTATTTTATTCAGGCGCTCGATAAGCTGCGGAAGACCTCTTCGAAGTAACGGTTCTCCGCCTGTAATCCGTAATTTTCTAACACCTAAAGAAACGAAAATACGCGTTATCCTTTCAATTTCATCAAAAGATAAAATTTTATCATTAGACAAAAACGAGTAATCCGGACCAAATATTTCTTCTGGCATACAATATCGACAGCGAAAATTACAGCGATCAGTAACTGAAATACGTAAATCCTTTAACGGACGTTGTAGTTTGTCTAATGTGACAGATTTCATATTTATTGCCTCGCTTTTACTTATTTTATATTTAAAACACGCTCCGGATGCGTATATACATTTAAGGATTCATTCCGAATAAACCCTATCGTAGTAATACCTAATTCTTCAGCTAGCTGTAAAGCCAACTCAGTTGGAGCTGATTTTGACAGTATAATTTCACAACCAATTTTTGCAACCTTCAATAGTATTTCCGAAGAAATACGACCACTAAAAACAATGATTTTATCTCTTATAGAAATATTATTTTTTAAGCAATAACCGTAAATTTTATCTAACGCATTATGTCTACCGATATCCATTCGGCTTAAAATAATACCATTCACATTGCACAAAGATGCATTATGAACGCCGCCTGTATGATGAAATGTCTCTGCAGATTGCTGCATTTCTTTCATTAATCGAAAACAGTCTTCTGCAGCAACCTGTACATGAACGCCATTCATTTTCTTTGCGCTTAATGCATCATTTGCAAAAACAAACCCTTGTCTACTCATGCCACAGCATGAAGTAATATAGCGTTTATTTTGCATTTGTTCGTAATACGGATTTACTTTTGTCGTCGTGACATGTACAAATCCTTCTTTCTCTTGTACCCATATGTCATCAATATCTTCATATTTCCGAATAATTCCTTCAGATGCTAGGAAGCCTATTACCATATCTTCTATATATTCTGGAGTACTAACCATTGTAACAAACTCCTGTCCGTTCATTTTAATCGTGACTGGAAACTCTGTTACAATGCTGTCCTCTATATGCTTAAACGCCCCTTGTTCATAACGAAAGATTTCTCTTTCTACCTGTATCGGTTTCACGATCAGTATCCTTCTCTCACGTTATATTTTTATCAAAAACAAATACCGAAACTGCAATATCTTCTTCTACTTTCATATCTGAAAACAAATTCACTAATTTCGCTCCAACAAGTTCCTCCAAATGTTCACGGGAATTCGCAGCATACACTTCTTGAATCATTTTCGTTCTAGCCATATGAACCATTTCCGCACCGTCCATCGTACTTGAAATGAATTTCTCAGTAGGTGTTAAGTTTCCGTAAAGAGTCGCAATCGCCATATTTTCAGCAAAAACAGTATGAATTCGTTCTGGCCCTTTTCCGAAAAGTTCCTTTCGAAGTTTTCGAATCATATCATTAAATTCATGTACTTTTTTTGACATACCATTATACCTCCCAAAAGCCTCATTTTACTTTATTATATATTTTACCAAAATGAGCCTTCCGCCCAAACTATTTCGTACAAACATTTGGGCGAAAGGATTCACCTCGTGAAGGTTACTCGTCTTTTAACCCTTTACCCATACCTTTTAAGAAATGAAGCCCAAATCCGATAGCACGGTTAATGTCTGGATCTTTCAATACTTTCATAAGATCGAATACCCCTACTTTTTTATTACTCTCTAGATGTTCATTACCTTCTTCTAGCCCTACTAATAAGCTACCTATAAGCTTTTTCGTAAGTTCCGGATCAAGTTCTGTTAGAGCACCTGCAGCCCCCATCATATTATTAATTAAATTTGTAACAGGCTCACGAGTCACTTGGCCAAGAACAATTTTTGCGATTGGTTCTTTCGCCTTTAGCATAGAATTAGCTGCTTCTAACATGCCAATATCATTCAATTCCCCTACTATGTTAAACATTTGATTTAGAGCGTCTTCATTATTAGCTAGAAGCTCTTTTAAATCATCTAATTTTTTCTGTTTTATTTCTTCCTCAGTTAATTCTTGTTTTTGAATCATTTTTATAGGTGCAGCCATATTTTTCTCCTCCTACTTATCCGTTAAATGCACATACCCTGGACGTGCCCACTTACGATGTACCTCAATGCCAGCTTGAGGGTGACGTTTTTTATTACGCGGATTCGCTTTTGGCATCGGATTTTCACCCTCAATTTCCAGCACTTCCATACGCACTTTCGTCTGTTTATAAGCAGGTGTGTTCGTACGCGTATCAACGGCAGGACCTGTTAAGAAATTAATTGCTGTTTCATTATCTGTAGAGTTCATCGGTAAATATAACTCATTCGCTTTTACACGATTTGTTACAAGTGCACGTAATTTTAACGCTCCAAACGGAGAGACAAGACGGACTAATGAACCAGTTTTTACTCCACGTTCTTTTGCAAGTGCTGGAGAAACTTCAACGAAAACGCCAGGCACTTTCGTTTGAATACCTGTTGATTTATTTGTCATATTCCCTTCATGGAAGTGCTCAAGCATACGACCATTATTAATATGAAGGTCGAACTCAGCTGGGAATTCAGCTGGGCGCACCCAGTCAGCAATCGCAAAACGAGCTTTTTTATCTGGGAAGTTAAATCCATCTTGGAAAAGTAATGGTGTATTCGTGCCGTCAAAACTTCCCCAATGGAAACTATTCCATCCTTCCAGTACTTCATAGTTTGCTTGTGAGAATAGTGGTGATAAACTTGCCATTTCAGCAAAGATTTCACTTGGATGGCTATAATTCCAGTTTGCACCTAATTTATTCGCAACTTCCTGCACGATCCACCAGTCTGGCTTCGCATCTCCAAGCGTAGGAAGAACTTGATATAGTCTTTGAACACGACGCTCTGTATTTGTGAAAGTACCTTCTTTTTCAAGAGATGGCGCTGCTGGTAATACAACATCTGCATATTGAGCCGTTTTAGATAAGAAAACATCTTGCACAACGAAGAAATCAAGGCTTGATAATACTTCATGTACATGATTTGCATTAGAGTCTACAAGAGCCATGTCTTCTCCAACAAGATACATAGCTTTCATTTTCCCTTCGTCAATCGCGTGAAGCATTTCAATATTATTCAGACCTGGTTCACTATTAATTTTCACTCCGTAAGCCATTTCAAATTTCGCACGTTCCATATCGTTCGTAACGTGCTGATATCCAGGAAGCCATCCTGGTAAAGTACCCATATCACAAGCACCTTGTACGTTATTATGACCTCGAAGCGGATATGCACCAGCGCCTGGACGACGATAATTACCTGTTGCAAGTAGTAAGTTTGAAATCGCAGCGGAAGTATCAGATCCACCTGTATTTTGCGTTACCCCCATTCCCCAAAGGATACATGTACCATCTGCATCACGAATCATTTCAGCCATTTGAATCAGTGTTTCTTTTGAAATACCAGTCATTTCTTCTGCATATTCAAGTGTATATGCTGTAAGGCTCTCTTTGAAATCTTCAAAGAAATTTACATTCTCATCAATAAATCGTTGATCATGCCAGCCTTGATCAATCATATATTTCGTAACAGCCATTAACCATACTTGATCTGTTCCTTGTTTTGGACTAATAAAGACATCTGAACGCTCTGCCATTTCTGTTTTACGAAGATCAGCCACAATTAATTTTTGTCCGTGTAATTTATGTGCACGTTTAATACGTGTAGCTAAAACAGGATGACCTTCTGTCGGATTACAACCTACAATAATAACAAGACCAGATTGTGCAATATCTTTAATCGTTCCAGCATCTCCGCCCATACCAATTGTCCGGAATAATCCGTCTGTCGCTGGTGATTGACAATAACGTGAGCAGTTATCAATATTATTCGTTTCAAATACTTGTCGAGCTAATTTTTGAATCACATAATTGTCTTCATTCGTAATTTTAGATGAAGAAATAAAACCGATAGCATCTTTTCCGTACTCTTCTTTAATCGCACCTAATTTACTTGCAACTACATTCAATGCTTCTTCCCATGTAGATTCAACAAACGTTCCATTTTTACGAATTAAAGGTTTCGTAATTCGTTCTTTAGAATTTACGAAGTCCCAACCAAATTTTCCTTTTACACAAGTAGAAATTGCGTTAACTGGCGCATCAGAAGAAGGTTGTACTTTAAGAATTTTACGTCCTTTCGTCCACACTTCAAATGAACACCCTACACCACAAAATGTACATACTGTTTTCGTTTTCTTCGTGCGAGTATCACGCATGGCCGCTTCCACTTCTGATACCGCAAAAATACCGCTATATCCAGGCTCAACTTCTTTAATTAAATCTACCATTGGTTCAAGAATATCTGGTTTTAATCCCGTCATAAATCCAGCTTCACCAAGCATCGTTTTTTCCATTAAAGCGTTACAAGGGCAAATCGTTACACATTGACCACAGCTCACGCATGAAGAATCATTAATATTTACTCCTTCATCCCAAATCACTCGTGGTCGCTCCGCTTCCCAGTCTATCGATAACGTTTCATTTACTTGTAAGTTTTGACACACCTCAACGCATTGACCACATGCAATACATTGATTCGGGTCATAGCGATAAAACGGATGCGTCATATCAACTTCACTTACATCTACTTTCGGTTCATAAGGATATTTTTGATGTTCGATTTCCATTAATTCTGCTGTATTATGCAGTTTACAGTTCCCATTGTTGTTGTCACATACTGTACAGTATAATAAATGATTTTCTAATAACCGATCCATCGCCTCTGTTTGTGCTTCTTTCGCACGAGTAGAGTTACGTTCAATGTTCATACCTTCTGTCGCTACTGTCGAACAAGAGCGCATTAACTTTCCGTCAACTTCTACAATACAAGTGTCACATGTTTGAATAGGATCTACTTCTGGCACGTAACAAATTTGCGGATGTTCAATCCCGTTCTCATTTATAACACCCAATATCGTTGAACCGGGCTCCGCTGTATACTTTTTTCCGTCAATTGTAATATGAACCATGTTGTTATTCATGGTCTTTCCCCCTTTTTGAGAATAAAAAAACTCCACCACGAAAATATACGCGCCACATTTCGGCACGTTATTATCATGGTGGAGTAGTTTATTAGCACATCTTGCTAAAATACCAATCCATTTATTCATAAATAAAACGATAGATTCATAACAGGTCATATCACGATTCCATCTTTAACACTATAATTATAGCGTTAAAGTTAAAAATATACAATATAAAATTTAAACTACGCATATGTGAGCTTGGAACTATCCATAATAACCCATATAAAGTGAAACTTTAATCAACCCTCACCAATCGGGATAAAACATAACAAGGAGTAAGCAAACAAATGGGGTCTTTTAATAAATGGATTCGTGGTGAAAAATCTTTTTCTACCCAAGAGCAAGCTGATCATACATTAAATAAACTTATCTCTTCTTCCCTTTCCCTTAATTTAAAGCATTTGTCCAAACTGTTTAGCGGTATTCCAGAATTAATAACACGCACTTTTCCATTAAAAAACGGACAGGAAGCTGCACTTATATATATGGAAGGACTTGTAGACAAAACTGTTATTAACGTAAACATCCTTCGTCCTCTCTTATTTAAAGAGTGGAATGAAGACGATTTTTGGGAAGCCTCTGTTTCTATCGGAAATATTAAAAAAGTTCAACAGTGGACAGACATTGAACAATCTCTTTTGCACGGCAAAAGTATTTTATTTATAAACGGGCAACTATCCGCTTTAGAGCTTGATACGCAAGCGGCACCAAAAAGGAGCATTGAAGAACCTACAACAGAAAGCGCCATAAAAAGCTCACACGAAGGATTTAATGAAGTAGCAAGCGACAGCCTTGCACTTATTCGTCGATATATTCCAAATCGCGAATTGAAAGTAAAGGAATTCACTGTTGGTGAACGAGCTACTTCAAAAGTTTTTTTGCTGTACTTAGCAGACATTGCAAACGAAGATGTTGTACAAGAGATGGCCTGCCGCATCGAATCAATCAAAGTAGATGCCATTCTTACTACCGGAGAATTAGAAGGATTTGTTGAAGATAATTCCTATACTCTCTTTCCGCAATTATCAATAACTGAACGCCCTGACACAACAGCACATCATATTCTGGATGGGCGAATTGCTGTTGTTGTAGATCGTTCACCAGGCGTATTAATAGGACCAATGACTTTTTCAGCTTTTTTTCAGACGATAGATGATTACAGCTTCAGACCAATGATTCCATCTTTTATACGATTACTTCGTTTCACTGGATTATTTATTGCAATTTTTGCTCCTGCTCTTTATATTGCTATGATTTCCTTTCATTATGAAGTGATTCCACTTAAATTATTGTTAACGATTGGAGAATCTCGAGCTAAAATTCCTTTTCCTCCTATATTAGAAGCACTTTTGATGGAATTAGTACTTGAAATGCTCCGCGAAGCTGCAGTTCGGCTTCCTGGACCCGTTGGACAAACCATTGGTGTCGTAGGAGGAATTGTTATTGGACAAGCTGCAGTTCAAGCAGGAATAGTAAGTAATGTTATGGTTATCGTCGTATCTATTACTGCAGTCGCTTCTTTCATCATCCCTAACCTAGAAATGTCTGCAGGAATTCGCCTTCTTCGATTCCCAATGATGATAATTGCCTCTTTATTTGGTGTCATTGGTATTATGGTTGGGATGGCAATCATTATTATTCATATACTTTCTATGGAATCTCTCGGTGTTCCTTATGGTAGTCCGTTTTCTCCGTTATTTGCTTCGGATTTAAAAGATATTCTTATACGTTTACCATGGAAAATAATGAAGAAACGCCCACTATCCCTTAACTTAAAACAAGAGAATCGACAAAGCGATATAGAAGGAACGGAGGAAGATAAGTGACAAAGCGTGCAAAGAGGGAGATTAGTTTATTTCA
This sequence comes from Bacillus cereus group sp. BfR-BA-01408, assembly GCF_022663305.1. Classification (NCBI taxonomy): domain Bacteria; kingdom Bacillati; phylum Bacillota; class Bacilli; order Caryophanales; family Bacillaceae; genus Bacillus; species Bacillus cereus group sp. BfR-BA-01408. Next base: position 27,010 of record NZ_JAKUFF010000004.1, read on the forward strand.
ATACATTTTAACGATTAGTGGTGTTCAAGTAGGATTCGGTGTCCTTACACTTCCACGTGAAGTTGCACAAGGGGCGAATACAGATGGCTGGATGTCTATTATTATTGGATGCGCTATCACTACTTTAGTCAGTCTGTCTATTGTAAAAATCATGGAAAAGCATCCTGGATATACTTTACTCGATGTGCTAACTCGTTATCTTGGGAAGTGGCTAGGAAGAGCAGGAATGATTTTTTGGATTTTATATGCTGTCCTTGCAGCTATTTCCTTAATTTTTTCCCTCTTATACGTTATTCACATTTGGATTTTACCTAGAACTCCAATGTTTTTAATTATGATTTTACTATCTATTCCCATGCTTATGCTCGCATGTAAAGGCGTTCTTATTATAAGTCGCTATGCTGTTTTCACTGTGTTTTTCACACTGTGGATGCCTTTACTATTGTTTATCCCTCTTAAAGATGGGCATTGGATATACCTTCTCCCTCTTCTTAAAGAGGGCTGGATACCAGTTTTAAACACCGTAAAATCAACTATTATTGCATTTCTTGGATTTGAGTTTGCGTTTGTCCTTTATCCTTATTTGAATAACAAATCCTCTGCTAAAAAAGGGATTGTTATCGCAAATTTAATTACACTATTTCTTTATCTTCAAGTCACGTTCGTTTCTTTCGTTTATTTTAGTCCAGATGGTATAACAAAGTTTTTATGGCCCACCCTTTCTCTTGTTACACCATTTCACTTTTCGTTTCTTGAGCGGTTTGAAATTATCTTTTTATCTTTTTATCTCTTCATTATTTTTGATTCTTGCATTCCTTACATATTTACTGCTTCAGATGGAATCAATCAATTACTTAACAAAAAAGGGAGTTCCTTACCTATTTGGTTTTTATTATTCGGGTGTATTGTTGTCTTATTCTTTTATATCCCTTCCTCTTACCAAATAAATGCGTTGCGAGACTTTTGGGGAACTGCCAGTTATTTTATCGTTTTTCTATTCCCAGTCGTATTTCTCTTATACATGACACTTTATCAGCATTGGAAAAGGAGAAGAGTTTAAATGAGGCGCTTTATTCATTTCACTATACTTTACTTTCTCATAACCTTTTTAACAGGCTGTGGAGATCGACTCGACTTAGAAAAACAATCGATTTCATTAATTTACGGCTTTGACGCAAAAGCAAAAGGAAAATTAATTGTGTACCACGTAAATCCTATTTTTAATGAAGACGTAGAAAAAAAGTACGAAACACATGAAGCGAAAGTACGTACACCTCGAGAAGCAAAAGCAACGTTTAATAGTTCAAGTGGCGGTTTAGTATCTACAGAAAAATTACAGCTCATTTTATTTAGCACAAATTTTTTAAAACAAGAAGGGGCTATGCCTTACCTTGATGTTTGGTATCGTGATCCTAAAAACACTGGAAACATGCGTATGGTTGCAGTAGACGGTCCAATTTCTTCAGTTATATATAATAACTTTAAAGACAAGCCTGCCCTTCCCGAGTATTTAACAGATTTAATTAATACGAACAAACTGTACAATCGGACCGTTTTTACAACATTCCATGAATTTCACAGGCAAACGTTTAATAAAGGTATAACACCTGCTATTTCAGAAATAACAAAAGGTAAAAAAGATGTTATCGTTACCGGTTCCGCGCTATTAACTTCTCGCGGAATTTATAAAATGTCATTAAATCGTTATGAAAGCGCCCTTCTTCTTTTGTTACAAAAGAAAGCGAATACACCGGTTTCGCTTACATTAAAAATCCCTTCTACTTCAGTTGAAAGTAATAGTGATTTAAAAGATACCGATGGCGGCGATTTCGTAACAATAAATGTTCTTAGCATGAATCGTGATATCCATACAGACTATAGCGATAACCGCTTCAAATTTAATGTTAAAATGAATTTAAAAATCGCTGTATCTGAACTTACATTCAATATGGATATAGACAAAGATAGAAAGAAATTAACTTCTCTTATTACAAAACAACTAAACAAAGATTTGAACGATTTAATCCACAACATTCAAAAACAGCAGCTTGATCCATTCGGATTTGGTGATTATGCGAGAGCGTTTCAATATGAAAAATGGAAAAGAGTTGAAGACGATTGGCCGAGTGCCTTTTCAAAAGCTAACGTAAAAGTAGCACCTACTATTAAAATTTTAGAAAATGGGATTATTAAATAGCAAAAACACGCTACTCGTTCTTATACGTTTAAAGAACAAGTAGCGTGTTATCATCTTTATTTTGAAGCTTCTTATACAGTTACACTTCTGTTTCTGGTTCTTCGTTTTCCACTTCTTCCAATCTTTGCTGCTCTGCAAGCTCAGCTGAAATCATTCCATAATAAATTTCTGGATACAATCCAAATATTTGATATACACTTCCTAAAAACGGCATCGGAATCCCTCTTTTCTAAAGTTGTATTGCCACTTTTAAGGATTCCCTTTTCATTCATTATACATTCGTTTTTGGCGTTTCTTCTTCATCATGAACGCTTAATAAATTTTGCCACTTTTTATAAGGAGCACTATTTGGATCTACATATCCTTTCGCGTACGAACGATCCCACAATTGTTTAATAAACATTTCTTTCTCTTTCTTGGCAACCATATCGGCACCTGTACCGTAATAGTTTTGGAAATATAACTCAATTTCATCAAGGAACAGTCTTAATAATTCATCAGAAGTTTCTTCTAACGTTGGATCATATTTCGCTTCACGGTCATACATTAAAATCATATCTAAAATATTATGGACATGCTCTTTACGTAGCCATCTAATATCTTGAGCACCTAATACAAATGGATGCGTATATAAATGTCCACCTTGTATCATCGCCTTTTCTTGTTCTTCTTCAAATCTGGACAAAATGTTTTCATAAATAAATGGGTTATGAAGCAATGCTCTGTGTAATTTATAACTTTCACTTGAAATATTTTTACCCATCGACTGAATTAAGAAGCTACGTCCAACACCGTTATATTGATACACGAACTGACCATCAACAGCAACTAAACTTATCCAGCGATACATATACGCGTATAGAAGAGCTCGATTACATTTATCATAATCTAACTTCGTTTGCGTTGCATTTAAGTCTGGCATGAATGCTGGTAAGTGCCAATACTTATCTAAATGCGGTGTTAAACTAGATTTTTTACTATTCAACTTGTTTACACGGCGATAGTACGACTGAAAATAATCACCTTTATCATTCATAAATCCATTTGCAATATGTCCAGACGAAAGCTTAGGAAAGTCTTGTAGTGATAAACCGTAATGTGCACGATAACAAATGACTTCAAATGGCGAGAAAGCTTCATTTACTGTATCTTTTTCTTTAAACATTTCTTGCATTAATTCCTCTTGCAGTTCTTTCTTTAAAGATGGATGTATACCCCAGTATTGTAATTCCCTATGATGAGAAACTTTCGGCACGAATGGACTTGCTAAATGGAACAAGTCTTCAATTTTTTCACGAACATATTCATCACGATCACGATTCTTATAATCCGCTTCTTTTCGTAATGCCTCAACGATATTCAGCTCTAATTTATCGCGATAGCGTATTTGTAATTCATCATAGCAATAACTTAGTATGTGCTCACGATAAAAGTCTTCTACCTTTTTCGATTGAATCTCTTCTGTTTTCGCATCCCGGCAATATTCCCCGTATAAGCTCATATAAATTTCTGCTGATATATCTTTCGGTAATACACCTAAATTTAAATGTTGTTGCATATCTTGCCATATCTTTTCTTGTAACTTCTCTTCCGCTAATACGTATACATTCGTTGGGTTTGTTTTCCCTTCAAATTCTTTGCTTCGTTTTTGAATTTCGAACAATAAATTTTCACGTGTTTCATGTAAATTATCAAAAAACCTTTCCCAATATTGAATCATTTTATTAACTGCTTGATATAGCGATTGATAAACGAGTTCTAATAGCATTTCTTTACGGTATTCGTTTAATTTGTGTACGTACTGCGTTACAATATCTTCAAATTCCTTTTTAAATAAACGCTGCTGGTTATTAATCATTTTTCCGAACCAACCTTGTTGTTGCGCAATTTCTACTCGGCGTACAGCTGTTACCGTTCCATCAATGTTACTCACATTAAATTTCTTATCGTAGTTTTGAATTAAATTACGCTTTTGTTCATTATTTTCATGTAGTCGATTCATTTTTTCCACTAACTGCTTTCGAATTTCATACAACATAAAACGAGCTGCTACTGGATGAACTGGATCTGTTTTCTTTAAAAACCATGTATTTAATTGATATGACTGGCCTTCAGAACCACTCGGTGAAAAACGGTCTGATTCAATCATGTCATATAAAAGTGTCGTTACATGTTCATGTACACGGCTCGGAATCGCATACGCATATAAACGAACCGCATGATCGACCCTTGCTACTTCACCTTTCATTTGTTCCATCATTTTCAGTTTCGCAGCCGAAATTTTACACTCATGCTGCAGACGATTTAATTCCTCGTCTTTTTGTACCGTACGCTGTACATAGCTTTCTACAGCTTCTAAAAACAGTTTAGATTTCGCAACACCAACCTTACCGCCTTCTGCTCCTTCACGCGTTTCATTGTACATTTGTCTATAGAAAATATGAGCCTGCTCTGGACGAGTAGCAAGATGTTCTAAATCTTCTAAATAACTTTTCCCGCGCTCTGGCTTTTCACGCTGCATACCACGTTTTACATCTTGGTCATATCTATGCTTTTTCTCTTGAAACAATTGATCTAAATGAAGCCACGATTCATCTAAACCTTGCACGGCCCATTTTAAAGCACAATATTTTAACACATGCTCATACGGATAAATAATCTTTGCCGTTCCTGCTCCGCAATATCGTCCTTTCCCACTTGATTCTGCTAATTGCTGAATTTGATTATCTTCCTGTGCAAAATGATTTGCGGACATCGGACTAAATAACTGTAAATAAATCGTATTTGCCATTTGCTCCATATAATCTGATAAATTGTGCAGATGGTGTCCATGTAAATTTTCGTAATCATATAAGAAACAATAATTGTACGGTAAATGGTGTTGTTTAATTGTATGATTCGTTCTTCCGTCCTCATCTACTTGATCCGGTCGATACTCTAATTCAATCGTAACCCCGCCGCGTTTTGATAATTCTCCAGTAGAGCCAAGCGTAATAGCATGTAATTCTTTTAACGAGGCATAGCCATTTGCTTGCACCGTTTCAAACTCTTTCGCACTAACCGTTCTCGTCTTCACTAACACATCCGGCATTAGAAATGCACCGCGTATTAAAATGTTGTGATGCTGCAGTTTTTTCCGAAGCATTTCACGTAAATATAATGCAATTTGTAGAAACATTCCTGAACCTGTTCCGCCCGCTAGTGATGTTACGATAATGACACGCACTCCATATTCTGTTTGATCGCTCGTAACTGGAAAAATCTTCTCAATTTCTTGCCAAAAGGACGTGAGTTTATCTTCTTTCATCGCAGCACGTAACGCTAAACGGGAAATAACGCGTAACTGTCCTGCCCCTTCTGTCAGTGGTTTATCAAGTATAGTCGGGTCCATCGGAAACCATTCTGGAATCGTTGGATCTCCTGCAATATACTCCCTAGGCGTTTTGCTCGAACTCGTTTGCGTCTTAAACTTTCGAATATGATCAAATTTACTCAATGTATTCACATCTGTATCAAATACGTGCATTGCTACCTTTTTTCGACGCTCCTCAGGCAGTCTTTCATATATTTGATGTGTCACAGTACTACCGATTCCACCTAAACCAATTAATATCGTTGGAACTTGTAACGTCATGTGAACCACCTTCCTATTCTTGCTTGTTTGAAAAGAGGAGGGAAAGATAACATTCTCCTCTTCTCCCCACCTACTATTCACACTCGTATTTGTAAATCTCCTTACCATATCCTCTATCAATTACTAAAAGTTCATTTGGATATAGTGTCTTATGTTCCATTCCAACCTCATCCTCTGTTATAAACATCCCATCAATAATCATTCCTACTACTTGTGACTCTTTCGCTACAAATATCGATTTTGATCCTTTCTTCGCTATAAACGTAACGGATTGCACAGTCTTTCTTTCTGCCCTAAACGGAATACCAAAATAATGCTTCCACCATTTATTTTTCAGTAATTCTGGCTCAGATTGATATAACCAATCTTTCGCTACCTCTTGATCCCATTCGTAATACAATAGTGCTTTACGGTGAAATCTCGGACGGACAATCCATCCTAAAACGATTATTCCTACTATTAACAGTAATAAAGTGATAGGAATAACAAACTTAAAAATAAGCGCATACTTTTCATAAAACGGTGCATCTTGAATGTGGAGTTTTATGTTTTTCTTTACTTCTTGTAACTTTGAATCCTGCACTACGATGGTAGCTTCTACGGTGCCGGTATCTGTAAAATTGAACGTGTCGGAGTAATGAGGTCGAGGATAAATATAAATTTGATTACCATGTTGTTTTATTTCATAGTTGATGGATTGTTTAGATGTGACACCAGTAGATTTTAATAGTTTTTTTACAGCCTCTTCTGTCATCGGCTTATCATCTAACTGTGGTTGTATAATAAATGGTTTACTACTCTCTAAATTCGTTACTTTTTCTTCATAATCTTTCGTGACAGTTCGAAGAGATAATTCAGGCTTTTTCGTTGTTTCGATTTTAAATTCTTTCGTCTGTCTGTAAAATCCTTTTATGTTCATATGAACTTTCCCGCGTACTAATCCTTTAGTAAGCTTCGTTTCGTAATAAAATACATGTCTTTTATCGTCCCACTTCATCGCATATTGCTTTCCGCCTATTTCTACTTCTGCCTGAAAGTAAGAAGACTGAACTGGCAACTCAGTAGGTTTTGCTTCAATAACAGCTGTCACACCTTCATACATTTCCTCAACATTTTTTCTATCCTTATCCTCTTTGTCATAAGTAGAAACAGTATAATTAAGCGCCGGTTCGACTAGTACTTGTAACCCTTCTTTCTCAATATCTCGATCCACTTCTATCGTATACGTTCCTGGTTTAATAACTTCTTCATTTTCCGTACTGATATGAACTATATTTCCGAACAATTTCGCTTCACCTGGTGCATGTATGGAAAAAGAAGATTGTAATTGTAATGGTTTAGAAATTTGTGTGACCTGATAATTAGACAAAGAAGGCGATTGTCGCACAAGCGTCATACGTTTTAACGGAAATGGTGTTGTAATCTCTACTTTCTTTCCTACCACTTTCGTTTTCACAATCGATTCAACAGAGGAGAACGGATCACGATTTGCAACTAATGCCGCCACTTGATTGACGCTTTTTACAATACCATCCTCTCCACTAGATGGCATCGTAACTCCATTTATCTCTTTTTTCCATATTTCTTTAAACGTATTTAGTTGTGCCTTTTCTTGCTGTCCTAAATCCTCTTCCATCGTAATTAAAATTGGATGTAACGATATCTTTTTTGCATCCATTTCTTTCTTAAACTGTGCTAACTTTTGTGTAATTTGTTCTTTTCCGCCAATCTTATCTTTCTCTAAATCATTAAATGCCCCGTCAGTTAAGACAATAAGCCAAAATTCACGTTTCCCATCTATATCTGCTTCCTTTTTTATAGATTGCATCGCCGTTTCTACTGCGCTAAACGGAGTATTTAAATACGTTTTCCACGCTCCAATTCCCTCAATTTCCGTTTGTCTCTTATCCTTCGTTAACGAAATGTTTAATGGATCATTCGGCTTGCTCATTGGAACGTAAGAAAATTTATCTTTTTCATCTAATAGCGCAACTAAACTTTGCAAAGCATAATTGGCATATTTCCAGCGATCGTTATTTCTCATGCTGCCCGAATCATCATATACAAGTGAAACGACCCTTTCCTTTGCCTCCTCTCCTTTTGCAAAAGTCCAAAAAGGATGTAACCATATAAATAGAAACAACATGAATGTGGCACAAATTCGAATTTTCATGATGAGGCTTCGCCACCTTTGTAGACAAATTCCTATGTTTAAATTTATGAGAGGATACAAGATATATGACTTGTATTTTAGGACAACGAACACAGCATAACTTTATTATGTAAACAGTTATAAAAGCTGAATATGATTCCTTCTAGCGTTTTCTATCCGATACTATAAGTAAAAAAGCCTGTTTAAGCTCTACACTTAAAACAGACTTTTCCTACTTTTTATTTTAAAAACACATAACAAAAAGTTTGATTTTTGAATTAACACATCACTTCTATTGTAAATCCACCAGGTGCTTCCACATAAAACGTATACGCATGTGCACGTTTAGGAGCCTCAACCAAAAATCCATCTTCCTTCAATCTTTGATTTATCTTATCTACTTGCTCTTCACTTTCTTGTGGAAATCCTACATGAAATGTTTTTGGATAATGTACGTCTTTCCCTTTCATTAACGTTAATATAAATCCATCATTATCACGCATAACTGCAAAGCCATTTCCCCTTGTTCCACTACAAATTAGACCAAAATACTTCTCTAAAAACTCTCTAGCTGCTGTTACATCTGTAACTGTTAAATTAAGATGTTTAATTCCCAATCCTTCACCTTCTTTCTTAATTTTCTAATATTTTATCATATAAAGTGAAACTTGAATCAGTGGGAGTTTTGTTCATTTCCCACTGATTATTAGCCCTCACCAATCGGGCTTTTACGGGCAGTTAATCCTCTACCTAACTTCTTTGCTTCCGCTGAATTTTGAGGTGAGGGGCTTACTGCCCACAAATAGCGGAACAATTAAAAAACACGCCTTTCACAGCGTGTTTCATTTCTTCACATACACTTCAACAATTGGATTATCTTTATGATCCGCATGCAAACGTATATTCTCTTCACTTGTACTATAAATACTAGCTAATAACATAATCGTTAGCACATTAGGAGTTTTTGCATCGCTCCCGTATTTCCTTTCCAGTGCTTCCTTATATTCAAAATCCAAATCCCCTTGCACATATGTATACACTTCAAAACCGTCTTCTAAATTGCAAACTACTGTATCAATAATATCTGCCCCTACTTGTTTCTTCATTTCCTCTCGCAATGCTTCAATAAACTCTTCCCATGATACTTCGTATGTCTGAAACTGATTTGTAGATTTCATGCCTTTTCCTCCTTATATATCCTCTTCCTATATTTCCCCTTTCCTATAACAATTATGATAGATAGGGCATTCGTACAAGCCGCACTTGTCCCCTTTACATATCGTATTACTGTAATGCGGAAGGAGAAGAAACATGCATAGACAAAAATGTTATGATACGTGCCGACGTTATTTCGGTAAAGTTGTTCGAATTGAAGACATTGATGGTCGTATTCATTTAGGTAAAATAATCGATGTGACAAAAGATTCCGTATGGATTGAGCCCATGCAACAGCATTCATCTTTTGATACAGGATTCGGATACTATGACGCATATGCAAACGGTGGCTGTGACCTTTGCGGTGGCCTTAGTAGATGTGACAGCTGTGGATTCGGTTGCGGCGGTGGATTCAGTGGTTGCGGTTGTGGTGGTCGAGGTTGTGGTAATTGTGATGGCGGCGGTTGTGGCTGGGGCGGCGGTTGCGGCTGGGGTGTTGAACTCGGATTTGGTTTTATCTTCGGAATTACATTAGCTGCATTATTTTTCATTTAATATAAGTAAAGAGTTGACTATTTTTAGCCAACTCTTTTTCTTCATTTTTCACATATAAAAATACGATGCCCTAAAATGTGTTGGTACATAAGCCTTATATTTTCATGTTGCACCCATGCCTCATATAACTCATTCGGAATAAATTGTGATACATTCCATTCCGGCTCTTCTATATAAGCAGTGATTGTTTCTGCAATTGTACCACCGCCAGCAATAGTAACCCGCTTAAAATTTGCTTTCTGAAATAATTGTACCCACTCACTCTCAGTTAATAGCTCTTTCATCCCGTATAATTGAGCGATTTTCTCTTCCTCACCCTTATCAATATGCCTATCAATAATCATTTCAATGACAACAAGCTTACCGTCTTTCTGTAGTACACGATAGCACTCCGAAATAACCCTTTCTTTCTCTGTAAAAGCAAGTATCGATTCTCCGAGTACCAATTCAAATGAGTTATTCAAACACGGTAAATTCTCTACATTTTCTTCAATTAATTGTATATCTAATCCTTCAAACGACCATCTATCTTTCGCCTTTTGAATCATAATTTCATTCTTTTCCACCGCTGTTACTTTATATCCAAAATTTTTTGCCATATATGCTGCGGTTTTTCCCGTGCCGCAACCTATCTCTAGGACATTCGCTCCCTGTCTAAGGGGCAGTTGTGCTAGCAATTGTTTTGTTAACGTAAAACCACCTGGATGAGCACTCCCTATTCCGTAATAAGCTAAGAAATCGATGTATGTGTTTCGTTTCATGGGATTCTCCCTTTTTCATTTTATATATTCAAGGAAGAAATAAAAGTGCATAGAAAAAGCATTTTCAAGTGCTCTAATACCGCAACTTGAAAATGCTCTTATCTTTTTTATTTCTCTTCTACATACGCCCATTTGAAACTATATTCCGGACTAATATTATGTTTCACGATTCCCTTTATATTTGGTTTCATTACATATGATCTAGCATTTTGATATAATGGTACAAGCGCTACATCGTCTTCAAGTAATATTTTTTCAGCCTTCCCTAACTCTGTCCAACGTTTTTTTGCATCAGCCATCCATTCTGTCTTACTTTTATTAATAATGTCATCATATTTTGAATTTGAGTAGCTCATCTGGTTTTGCGAATTTTTTGTTTCAAACATATCAAGATATGTCATTGGATCCGCATAATCTGGATTCCAGCCACCATATGAAAAATCATAATCTTGGTCTGATTCTAATTTTAGTTTTTGCTTAAATGGTTGCAGTTTAATATTTACTGTCACGCCTTTTAGGTTTTTTTCAACTTGATCTTTTACATACTCCCCAACTTTTTTCGCATTACCAGTATCATAATTTAATAACTCTATCGTCACTTGATCTTTTCCTAGTTCTTTTTTCGCTTCTTCCCAGGCTGCCGCTGCCTTTTTGGAGTCTTGTTTTAAACCATTCTTAAACGTTTCTGCGAAATCTTTACCGTCTGGTCCACTCGCTAAACCTTTTGGTACTAAGTAATCCACTGGTTTTGAACCATCATTTAAAATAACATTCGTTAAAGCTTTCTTATCAATAGATAATGCAATTGCTTCACGTAGTTTTTTGCTCTTTAATGGTGTATCTTGCCCACCACGTTTTTGATTTAAACGTAAGTAAAACGTACTTGTTTCCGAATATGCGCCAAACTCTTCTTTATTATTTCTATACTTATCAACAAATTCACCTGATAGAAGCGCGAAGTCAATTGCACCTGTATCATATAAATTCACTCGAGTAGCCCCTTCTTTTACTACACTATAGTTAATTTCATCTAATTTTACAGTCTTTTTGTCCCAATACTGATCATTTTTCTTTAATTTCCAGCCTTGCTCATGTTTCCAATCAGTAAGCACAAATGGACCATTATAAAGCGTTGTATCAGACTCTAAACCAAATTTATTTCCTTTTTCCTTTACAAACTTTTCATTTAATGGATAGTATGAAGCAAATGCCATTAAGTTCAAGAAATATGGTACAGGTCTTTCTAGTTCTACTTCAAGCGTATAATCATCTACCGCTTTTACACCTAATGTCGAAACTTCTGCTTTTCCTTGATTTATCGCTTCTGCATTTTTAAGATAGTATGCAATAAATGCATACTCAGCAGCTGTTTTTGGATCTACTAGACGTTGCCATGCAAATACGAAATCTTTCGCTGTTACAGGATCACCGTTTGACCATTTTGCATCTTTCCGTAATTTAAATGTATATTTTTTACCATCCTCGCTTTTTGTGCTAGATTCCGCTACAGCTGGGATTGGCTTATTATCTTTATCAAGGCGATATAAACCTTCCATTGTATTCCCTAAAATTTGTGAACCAAGTGTATCTGTATTTTTGGAAGTATCCATTGTCGGAATTTCATTCGTTTCTGTACGATTTAACACTTGCTTTGCTGCATATTTAATATCAGATTTCTTCTCTTCCCCACCATTATTAGACGTTGTAGTCGTTTTTTTCTCCCCACCAGAAGATCCAGAACATGCCGTTAAAGCCATACTCATTGCTAAAACTGGCGCTACAACTGCCGTAAACTTTTTCATCTTTTTCTTCATTTTTGTACCCTCCCCAATTTATATGTACGAAACTAACTTTGAGAGATTTCTTTCGTTTTATTTTTCGGAAAATTATTACTAATTACCATTCTACTAATTTCTTCTAATTCGTAAAGTTTTTTGAGAATATTCCGAATAATTACCCTAACAACTATAATAACTATTACTATACGAATTCTCCCACATCTACTATATGTAAGTACCACTTTTCTTATTCTTCTCTATTTATTTAAATTTAATTGAATAGTAAAAGAGCGTTTAAAAAATAAATACTATATTTTTTAAACGCTCTTTTTCTTATTTCTCTTCCGTTACATACGCCCACTTAAAGCTATATTCTGGACTGATGTTATGTTTCACAATTCCTTTTACATTTGGTTTCATTACATATGCTCTTCCTGTTTGATATAAAGGAACTAATCCTGCATCTTCTTCAAGGAATAATTTTTCTGCTTTCCCTAACGTTTCCCAACGCTTCTTCGCATCACCCATTAATTCATTACCTGCTTTTTGTACCATTTCGTCGTATTTTGCATTTGAATAACTCATTTGGTTATATGGACTCTTCGATTCAAACATATCAATAAATGTCATTGGATCCGCATAGTCTGGACTCCAACCTGCATAAGAGATTTCATAATCTTGTGCAGTCTCTAATTTTAATTTTTGCTTGAATGGCTGAATTTTCGTATTAATCGTTACACCTTTTAAATTTTTCTCAATTTGATCTTTAACATAATCAGCAATCTTTTTCGCAGTTCCATCATCATAGCTTAGTAATTCAATTGTAACTTGATCTTTTCCAAGCTCTTTTTTCGCTTCTTCCCACGCTGCTGCTCCTTTTTTCGGATTATATTTCAGACCATTTTTAAATGTATCTTGATAATCTTTACCATCTGGTCCTGTTGCAAGCCCTTTTGGAACCAATTGGTCTGTTGCTTTTGATCCATTATTTAGAATTACATTTGCCAATCCTTTTTTATCAACTGATAATGCAATTGCTTCACGAAGCTTTTTGCTCTTTAACGGTGTATCTTGTCCGTTACGCTTTTGATTTAAACGTAAGAAGAATGTACTTGCTTCTGAATACTCACCGTACTCATCTTTGTTCGATTTATATTTATCTACGAATTCTCCTGATAGTAGTGTGAAATCAATTGATCCTGTATCATATAAGTTTACTTTCGTCGCAACTTCTTTTACTACACTATAGTTAATTTCTTCTAATTTTACAGTCTTATTATCCCAATACTTATCATTTTTCTTTAGCTGCCATCCTTGTTCATGTTTCCATGAAGACATAACGAACGGCCCGTTATACAACGTTGTATCTGCTTCTAAACCGTACTTATCACCTTTTTCTTTTACAAACTTCTCATTTAACGGGTAGTATGATGGGAATGCTACTAAGTTTAAGAAATACGGTACTGGCTTTTCTAATTCTACTTCTAGCGTATAATCATCTACCGCTTTTGCTCCTAAATCTGTTAGAGGTTTTTCACCTTTATTAATTGCTTCTGCATTTTTAATATAGTAAGCAATAAACGCATATTCTGCTGCTGTATTTTTATCCAGTAAGCGCTGCCATGCATATACGAAATCTTTCGCTGTTACTGGATCACCATTTGACCATTTTGCATCTTTCCGTAATTTAAATGTATATTTTTTGCCATCCTCGCTCTTCGTACTAGATTCCGCTGCAGCTGGGATTGGCTTATTATCTTTATCAAGACGATATAATCCTTCCATCGTATTTCCTAAAATTTGTGCCCCTAACGTATCAGTAGATTTAGAAGTATCCATCGTCGGAATTTCTTGGTTTTCTGTACGATTTAACACTTGCTTCGCTGCGTATTTAATTTCGGATTTTTTCTCGTCCCCACCACCACTAGACGTCGTAGTTGTTTTCTTCTCCCCACCAGATCCAGAACACGCTGTTAACGCCATACTCATTGCTAAAACTGGCGCTACAACTGCCGTGAACTTTTTCATCTTTTTCTTCATTTTTATACCCTCCCCAATTATATGTACGAAACTCATTTTGAGAGATTTTCTAATAACTAGTTATCAGAAAATTCTTATTAATTAATATTCTACTAATTTTTCTGGTTTTGTAAAGTTATTTTTAAAATATTCTAAAAATTATTTCTTTGTAATAGTAAAAGACATTTTTCACAGTTGTTACTATACAAATTATCTATATCTATCGGTTCATTTACATTTAATCTCATAATAAAAGAGCATTCCAAAAGTCAATAGTCTACTTTTGGAATGCCCTATCATTTTATCTTTCTATTGTGAACAATGAGATTCACACTACAAAATAAGCTAAGAAACTTATATTTATAGTATCACTGTTTAAAATTATTTCCCATCAGTGATATATGTCCATTTGAAGCTATACTCCGGACTAATGTTATGGTGAACGATGCCCTTCACATTTTGTTTTTGAACGTATGCATCACCACGTTGGTATAAAGGCACAATTGCTACATCTTTCTCAAGAAGTAATTTCTCAGCTTTCCCTAGCTCTTCCCAACGTTTCTTCGCGTCACCCATTAATTCTCCACCAGCTTTTTTGATCATATCATCATACTTCGGATCAGAGAAACTCATTTGGTTATGAGAATGCTTAGACTCAAACATATCTAAGAATGTCATTGGATCCGCATAATCTGGATTCCAACCGCCATATGAAATATCATAATCTTGCTCTGTTTCTAATTTCAGTTTTTGCTTGAACGGTTGAAGTTTAATATTGACTGTTACACCTTTTAAATTCTTCTCGATTTGATCTTTAACATATTCTCCAACTTTTTTCGCATTACCAGTGTCATAGTTTAATAACTCAATTGTAACTTGGTCTTTTCCAAGCTCTTTTTTCGCTTCTTCCCATGCAGCTGCTGCTTTTTTCGCATCTGGTTTAATACCATTTTTAAATGTTTCTTGGAAGTCTTTACCGTCTGGTCCAGTTGCTAATCCTTTTGGTACTAAGAAGTCCGCAGGTTTAGATCCATCATTTAAAATAACATTTGCTAAATTCTTTTTATCGATTGAAAGCGCGATTGCTTCACGTAACTTTTGACTCTTTAATGGTGTATCTTGTCCGCCACGTTTTTGGTTCATACGAATAAAGTAAGTACTTACTTGTGAATAAGTCCCAAACTCTTCCTTATTATTTCTATATTTATCAACGAATTCTCCTGATAGAAGTGCAAAATCAATTGCATTTGTATCATATAAATTTACTCTTGTAGCTACTTCTTTTACTACACTATAGTTAATTTCATCTAGTTTTACAGTCTTTTTATCCCAATATTGATCGTTTTTCTTCAGTTTCCAGCCTTGTTCATGTTTCCAATCAGTAAGTACGAATGGTCCGTTATATACTGTTGTATCAGACTCTAAACCGTATTTATCCCCTTTTTCTTTTACGAATTTCTCATTTAACGGATAGTACGATGGGAATGCTACTAAGTTTAAGAAGTATGGTACTGCTTGTTCTAATTCAACTTCTAAAGTAAGGTCGTCTACTGCCTTTACTCCTAGTTCCGTTACAGGTTTTTCCCCTTTATTAACCGCTTCTGCATTTTTAATTGGGAATGCGATAAATGCATACTCAGCAGCTGTTTTTGGATCTAATAGACGTTGCCATGCAAATACGAAATCTTTCGCTGTTACAGGATCACCATTTGACCATTTTGCATCTTTACGTAATTTGAATGTATATTTTTTACCATCCTCACTCTTCGTGCTTGATTCTGCCGCAGCTGGGATTGGTTTGTTATCTTTATCTAATCGATATAAACCTTCCATCGTGTTCCCTAAAATTTGAGAACCTAATGTATCTGTATTTTTAGAAGTATCCATTGTTGGAATCTCATTTGTTTCAGTACGATTTAGTACTTGTTTCGCCGCTAATTTTTCTTCTGATTTGCTATCTCCGCCTGAGCTAGAATTTGTGCTTGTCTTCTTATCTCCACCTGATGTAGAACATGCTGTTAATGCCATACTCATTGCTAAAACTGGTGCTACAACTGCTGTTAGTTTTTTCATTTTTTTCTTTTTCACTTTCTGTACCCTCCCTAATTCTAAACGCTCTCATTTAAGAATTTTCTGATAATTCTGTTTTTCTTTATATATTTATCAGAAGATTCTTATTAACTATTATTCTACTAATTTTTTGAGTTTTGTAAAGTGTTATTATTGAAAATTTTTAAAAAATTATTTTATTACAGTAATATTCATAAAAATTCCATAATCTTTCGAAACACTATATCTTATTGAATCTTATGTATTGATTTAATAGTCTTTATACCCTTCCACTATAAAACACCTGTAAATTATTGTTAATAAATAATGTATATCGTAACAAACCTCTTTTCTACAAAAATAAAAAAGTCAGCTTTGCTGACTTTTTTATCCGACCATTTTCTCTTTTTTCATTTCCTCTATTACTCTCGTATACTTCTCTTCATCAAATTCATTTTCACTTTTTGCAACAACTACAGTCGCAATACCGTTACCAATTAAATTGACGATAGCACGTGCTTCTGACATGAAACGATCTACACCAAGTAATAGCGCTAACCCTTCTAATGGAATAACATTCATGGCAGATAAAGTAGACGCTAGTACAATAAAGCCTCCACCTGTTACCGCGGCTTCTCCTTTAGATGTAACTAACAAAATAGCTATTATCGTTAATTGTTGACCTAGTGAAAGATCGACGTGAAAGACTTGTGCTAAAAATATAGTAGCCATCGATAAATAAATTGTCGTTCCATCTAAATTAAAAGAGTATCCCGTCGGAATGACTAAACCTACTACCGGCTTCGAACATCCGAAGTCTTCCATCTTTGTCATCATTCGCGGTAATACTGATTCTGATGATGATGTCCCGAGAACAATGAGTAACTCTTCTTTAATGTGAGCTAAATATTTCCACAAACTAAATTTGTACAGTTTACAAATAAAATTTAAAACAATAAAAACAAATAATGCCATTGTCGCATATACACAAATCATTAATTTACCAAGTGGAATAAGTGTACTTAAACCATATTTGCCAATTGTAAACGCCATCCCGCCGAATGCTCCAATCGGTGCTAATTTCATTACAATTGATAAAATGTTAAAAAATACTTTCGATAACCTTTCAAAAAAATCGATTACCGGTTGTCCATTTTTCCCTAACATCGTTAACCCAGCACCGAATAAAATGGAGAAGAACAGCACTTGTAAAATATCACCTTTTGCAAATGCTTCAAACATGTTAGACGGTACAATATGTAAAAAGAAATCCACCCACTTCATTTCTTGCCCGCTTTGTACATATTGCGAAACATCTCCGCCCTTTAGCTTTGAGGGATCTAATCCATCTCCGGGACGTACAACATTCGCTATGATGATACCAATAATTAAAGCCGCAGTTGTAACAATTTCAAAATATAATAATGCCTTACCACCAACACGACCTACCTTTTTCATACTTCCCATACTTGCAATACCAAGCACAATTGTTAAAAAGATAATCGGTGCAATGACCATTTTAATCATATTGATGAACGTTTCACCAATTGGCTTCATCTCTTGTCCAACACTCGGCCAAATAGATCCTACTGCAATACCACAAATAATGGCCACAATAACTTGAAATGTTAAATTCTTTACGATTCTCATTTTTGATACTCCCCTGCTTCTTTCATTTCTCCCATACTTTTTCAATAATTGCTAATGATATATTCTATGTAATAGCCCCCCTGTTATGTAACTTAAACTACAATTTTATGTTACACTATTATCTTAAATTTAAAAATAGTATATAACATTAATGAATAAAGTACATACTATTAAACGTAATAAAAAAGCAGACATTACATCTGCTTTAATTTTCCTCAATCTGTTTTTCACTTAATCCTAAATGTGTTCTAAGCGTATTACTCAAACTCTGCAAATCTTTTTTATTAGGATTATAATAATATACACGTTGCCCATTTGGACCATTAGGTAAGTATAAATCATCACCTGCTAATTGAATTTTTTCAATCGAACAATTTAAACCGTATTTATAAAAAGATAAAATATCATCCATTGCTAAATTTGTTTTAAAATCACCATCAACCGCCTCGACTATTTTTTCTAGCTTCGTAATTGATCCTACACTTTTTAATTTACTTAAAATCGCCTCAATAACAAGTTGTTGGCGCTGTCCTCTCATTGCATCACTATCAATATGGCGAGTTCTTGCTAAGGCAAGTGCTTCTTCCCCTGTTAATTTTTGTAGTCCTTTTTTCAAATGGATCGCGTCAGGTTCATCTTTACTATTTTGCTCCGTAAATTCAACTGGGACATCTACTTCAATCCCATCTAATCCATCAACAATTTTAGTAAATGAATTAAAATTAAACTTTACAAAATAATCAACAGGCACTTGTAATAACTTTTCTACCGCTTCCACTGAAGCTTGCGGCCCTCCATCTTTACCATTTTTAACGAAACCACTTCCATATGCATGCGTTATTTTATCTTTTTTCTTTTCAACCGGAACATATGTGTATGTATCACGTGGTATACTCGTTAATTTCACAGTCTTATCATCTTTATTAAAAGTAGCTAACAGTAGTGCATCTGTATGAAATGCACCATTATACTCCTTTTGTCGTTCTTGATTTTCATCAATTCCCATAATTAAAAGTGAAACATTATTCGTAATCGGTTTTACAGTTTCCTCACGTAAATTTGATTTTTCACCACGTGCTAAATTAACATTTGATTTTTGTACGAGATTAGAAGTTTTCATATATACGTAAGTACCATATCCAAATCCGCAAAATAGTAATATTGCTAACAATACACTTATTATCGTTGTCTTTTTATATTTTCGTTTATTTTTCTGTTCTCTTGAAGAAGAGGTATTCTCCATATCGTTTCCTCCGTTTTCTATTCATCTAATATATTTTTCAATTTTTCATACTTAGCGCTATCCTTTTGAAATGCATTCTCTTTCAACCCTTTGTTTATTTGTATCCATTCAGTCGTAATCGAATATTGAATCATACCTTCGTGGAAACTAAGGAATTTTAGCATAATCCCTGTATTTTTCTCTACAACCATTTCAAATTTCCCTCTTAAATCTTCAGATGTACTTACAGGCATTTCTATATTTATTGTCCCTTCTATTTTGTAGCAATCAAGTCCAAGATACTTCGTTTCTTTATAATTCCAATCTTTATATCGAATTAATAGATCGGCAAATTCGGATTGAATACTATACTTTGCGAATCCCACATATTCATCATCATATCTTTTTTTCTCACCTGATTTTCTCAATAACCTTTCCGTAGGATTTAATTTTAATAGTTCATAGTTTCTTTCTTTCGGGCTCCATTTTGTTTCTTTGTATGTATACTTCTCGTCATCAAACTCTTTTTTCTTACCCTCGTTATATATAATGGTTCGTTTTTTCGCTAGTTTATCTTCTTTCGAAGAGATACCTCTTTGTTGCTCCGTATCAATCGCATATTTGTATGTTGTAGCAATTCTTGAAGAACTAGAATATTCCTCAAATTGTCCTGAAATATTATTAAAATGATCAATGGAATCTAGCATCTTTTCATGAATCTTTTCTTTATCTGGATAATTTGCATTCGCTTTTATTTCCTCTTCGTTTTCGTAATCAGAAAATGCCTTTTTCTTTACATATTCAAACACTCCGCCTTTTTGAGCAAAAATTTGATCAGAAAACTCCGACATAGACACAATTGAAAGTGCTAGAACCGCAGCACTTATAGCCATCATATAAACTCTGTAACCTTTCTTTTTTACCGGGAGATTATGTAGTGTACGATTAATCTTTTCATTTAACTCTGGTGGCACTATAACACTCTCTTCTTTTATTCTCTTTTTTAATTTCTCATCAAATAATTTGTCATCAGCCATCTTTTGCACCCCCTATTCCATCTTTAATCGTTTCTGTAGTTGTTCCCTCGCACGTGCCAATCTCGATTTCACTGTTCCTTTTGGTACTTCTAAAAGCTTCGCTATACTCTCTTGATTCATATCTTCATAATAATAAAGCACCGTAACAGCTCTTAACTCTTCATGTAACGATTGAATCGCATTACACAAATCTATATCTTCATACTGATCGCACGCACTCATATTGTAATCATTCTCTTCTGTCACAATTATCTTTTTATACGTTCTAATAATGTTATTACATTCATTCATTAAAATTCGAATCAACCAAGTTTGAAAAAACTCTTCTTTCTTTAATTTTTTTATATTTTCATAGGCTTTTAAAATTGTTGTTTGTATCGCATCCTCTATATTTGTCTCATCACGTAACATAGCCTTTGCAATACGATACATCTTTACTTTTTCTGTATGTATAAGCCTCATAAATGCTTCATGATCACCTTTTTTTGCTAAAGAAACATCGGTTTCTTCTTTTACAATCATTTTATATAAAGGGATTACTTTCACAATTGCTCCTCCTGTTTCATCCTCACTTCAAATTTAACTTTACATGTATTAGACGGATGAGCCTAGAAAAAGGTTCATTTTTTTGAATATTTCCATAAAAAAAGGTAAACATTTTTCATGTTTACCTTTTTTTATACGTAACTCTGAGGAGATATCCATTTGGATCGACAACTTTAAAGCAATTATTTTTTTATAAAACAATAATGACTTTTCTACATCATTTACATATAGCTGCAACTCATTCGTTTCCTCCTCATCAAAAAAAGTCCACTCATATAGTGGACTTTCTACTCTACAACGGTAAATCCCTCTTCTTAAACAATACAATCGCTACTATAAAAATACAAAGCGCTCCCGCAGCTAAACCTATACTTACTGGCCATATATTATACGTTCCTTCCGCAATTTCTTTTGGACGAAACAGTGTAAATAACGATAGACTTTTCATCCACTCTAACTTATCACTTAATTTACCTACCATATTTAGTACAAAAAATAAAATAGTTAAACTTGCTGAGTAGCTAAGTGCTTTTCTTTCATCATTACATATACAAGAAAAGAAAAATGAATAAGCACTAACGACTAAAAATATGAGCCCTCCGACTATATTTATCTTCAGGAATAATTCTTTATTTAAATTATTATCTTGTAAAAACCATTCCGCACCTACTATGCCCGCTACATACGTAACAACTACAATAATTAGTAGTCCTAATATGAGAACAGAGGCTTGCGTGATTGCAATTTTCACTCTAGATACAGGTGTCGCTAATAAATATGCCATCGCCCCTTTATCTACATGCCGGGCAATTAAATGTGTTGCAACTGTAACGCAAAAAATTGTTAATATGATAATAAACAATAGACTATAGTACTCACCAGCTAAAAAATCCATTACGTTTTGAATCGGACTTTCCATGCCAACAATTTTTTTCACACTATCAGGCATAGCGCTTATTAATTCATTTAAACCTTTCGCTGATACCATTGAAGGGAATATCCAAATTAACAACCATAAATAAAGTGCAGCACCCATAGCATAACTTAAAATACTTTTGTGCGCTTCTTTCAAACTAGCTAAAAACAATTGCTTATTCATGCTTTACCCCTTCTTTCTTATCGTAATAATGCATAAATAAATGTTCTAAATCCATTGCTCTCGTTTGAAGTGCCGTTACATTATAGTTTGAAAGTATTTGTAAAACAGTTTGATAGTTTCCTTGTACAATAATAGATGCCGCTCTACCTTTCACCGCTTCAAATTGTAAATTACATTGCGCGAGAGAGGCAATCTCTTCCTCTGATGATACAGTTACATCTATCACCTGTCGTCTCATACTTTGTAAATCATGAATATTTTCAACCGTTACAAGGCGCCCATCTTTAATAATCGCTACTCGGTCACATGTACGCTCAATTTCAGTGAAAATATGTGAAGACATAAGAATTGTTTTTCCTCTTTGCTTTTCCTCTACTATTAAATCTATAAACACTTGCTGCATAAGTGGATCAAGTCCTGATGTCGGTTCATCTAAAATTAACACCTCTGGATCATGCATAAATGCAGCGACAATCCCTACTTTTTGCTTCATTCCTTTAGACATTTTTCGAATTGGTGTTTTCACATCAAATTGAAGACGTTCTATTAATTCATCTCGTCTTTTCGTATCCTTTAGCCCACGCATTCCTTGCATTAACTTCAAAAACTCTAATCCGTTCATTCCTTCAATAAAAGAGATTTCTCCTGGTAGATAGCCAACTTCTCTTTGAATTTTCGCTGCTTCATTCCAACAATCCAATCCAAAAATTGTCGCTTTACCATCTGTCGGTTTTATAAACCCCATTAAATTACGAATTGTTGTGGATTTCCCGGCACCATTTGGTCCTAAGTAACCGAATACTTCCCCTTCTTTCACTTCAAATGTAATATGAAACAAACCTTTTCCATTTGAAAATTTTTTTGTGACATTTTGAACTGAAATCATAATTCCACCTCATTTTTTGAAATATTTAATATGTGATATTTCAAAATTATTGTACTCCTCCTCTTTCATATTCGCAACAACTTTTTGAAATATTTGTATGTCCATATTTCAAAATTATTGTTTTCTATTATTTTTTCTTGTATATTTTAATTGAGGTGATTGCATTGAACGGCTTTGAAAAAGTGAAAGAAAAGAAAAAACGTGCTATTAAAGAGGCAGCCTTCTTATTATTTTCAGAACGCGGATTTAATGAAGTGAAAATAGAACATATTGCAAAAGAAGCAAACGTTTCTCAAGTTACCATTTATAATCATTTCGGAAGTAAAGATGCGTTATTTCGAGAGCTTATACAAGAATTTATTATATCTGAATTTCAATATTATAAAGATCTTGCAGCGGAAAAATTACCTTTTCATGATATGATGCAAAAAATGATTGTAAGAAAAATGAATACTGGTGGGTTATTTCAGCCGGATATGTTACTACAAATGATGCAAAGAGATGAAGAGCTCCGAAAGTTTATTTATAGTTATCAAAACGAAAAAATCTTGCCTTGGTATTTAGAAATATTAGAACAAGCACAGCAAAAAAATGAAATTAATCCCCACCTTACTAAAGAAATGATGTTACTTTACATTCAAATGTTCACTAAATTAGGGGATGATTTCGGAGCACAACTTCTTGAAAGAGATCGTGAAAAACATATACAAGATATCGTTACGATGTTCTTTTATGGACTGTCCGTCCCAGAAAAATAATTGTATCTAAAGAACAAATAAAATCAACAAAAAGCCCTTTGATATTTAAATCTCAAGGGCTTTTTCATGTCAAATAAATGGCTAAAACTAACTTTATCTTAAAGAAGTGAAATGCTGCTTTATAGATAACACCTTATTATAGATTAACTCTTTTAGCATAACAGGCTGAATTGAGATAATCGTTTCACCGAAATTCAGAAAATAGTTCGAGATAAAATCAACTTCTTGTTTATTGAAATAGCCTGTTATAATATAATGTTCATTTTCTTTTTGTATCCTCATGGAAGGATAATTCTCTTTATCAAAAATGTCTTTTCCTCTTTGATTAACAATGACAATAAAATCAATTGCATCAGGTTTTCTGTGAAAAGTAGCAAGATAATTTAATAATTCCTCAAGATTTTTTGGCTTCGTATTACTTGTTTCCACAATAGAAAGAATTTTATCACATCTAATTATTTGAACATTATTTGTCTCAAAATTAAAGATTTTAGCATACCACTGGCCAAATTTAGATTCTATTCGAATAAATTGTGCAATCAAGGCTTTCTCCACATCTTTTTTTAAATATGTTAAATGATAAACTCGCTCAGCAAAAATCCCCTGCAAAATTTCTTTTAAGAACGGACTAAAATTACTATGATTTGTTACTTCAAAAGAAAGCGTTCGTTCCATAATTGCAATATTTTTACGCACATTATCAGGTAAGACATGTTTAAATTTATTTTCAAGCGCAATACTTTCTATATTGAATGGTTTTGTCTTGTATCCATTTAATGTAAGAATTGAAAAATATAATGCATACATTTCATCCACACTAAAATAAATTGGTGACAACACACTATTTTCTATAATTTTATAACTTCCATTTCTGCCTAGTTCAGAATATATTGGTACACCTATTTCTTCTAATGATTGAATATCTCGCAACGCGGTACTTTTAGAAATATCATATCTAACCATTAAATCTTTTAAATTAAAATATCTTTTATTATTTAAGAAAATAAGCATATCATTTATTCGTTCCGTTTTTTTCATATTTCCCTCCTCGAAAGGTGTCATGTATTGAAACCTTTTTAGTCTATATTATAATTATTAACTAATAAAGGAGTTATAAATTTATGACATTAGAAATAGCTATTTTTCTTTCAATGAATGGGCAAGCAAAGGAGGCAATTCATTTTTATATACGTAATTTAGAAGCCAAAAAGTTAATGGTTGTTACGTATGAAGAACTGGCGAAAAGAGATAGTTCTTTCAAAATTACAAGTGAAAATAAAGATCATATTGCTCACTCTGTTTTACAAATTGGGAATACAAAGCTAATGATAGCAGAAGATACAATGAATCCTAACGAAGGTTATAACATTGGAAATAACATGTCACTTTGCATTCAAAGCGCTAATTTAGAAGAAATACAAAGATTTTATAATAATTTAATTTCCTATAAGAATGTGAAGGTAATCTCTCCACTAGAAAAAAATGTATTTAGTGAAGCATATGGTATTATTGAAGATCCTTACGGCATCCAAATCCAGTTAATGTATGATAAGCGATTAAACTAAATAATTTTTCATATTCCTAATAAAAAAGACACGAAATTCGTGTCTTTTTATTTTACAGTGATAACTCTACCCGTTTCATTACTTTCAACCGCTAATTGAATAAGTCGAATAACTTCTAAACCTTCTTGTGCTGTTACAGGTGGTTTCTCACCATTTATAATGCTATCTCTTACACCTTTATAGTACATGTCATAACAGCCGACTTCTGTTGGAATACGTACTAACTCTTCTTCTGTTTGTAGAGTAACAAAATTCTCTTCAGCGTCTACTCCATAACCGCTATCGCCTGGCTTCATTCCATTTTTTAATTGTTCTTCCTGTGAATCCATACCGTATTTCACGATAGAACCTTTATCTCCATGCATTGTAAAGTGTGGACCTGCCTTTTTCACATAACTGCTACTACGTAAAATGACACGTTTAACTCCGTAGTGAAGTACTATGTGGAAATAATCATCCACCTCTGCACCTGGTCGCTGCTTAATTACATCTGCACTTATCGCATTTGGTTTCCCAAATAATGATAATGCTTGGTCAATTAAATGCGATCCTAAATCATATAATATTCCTGATCCTGGTAAGTTCTTTTCTCTCCAGCGATCACGTACATGTGGACGGAAACGATCAAAATGCGCTTCATATGCGTATAGATTCCCTATTCTATCCTCTTCTAATAATTTCTTTATCGTTAAGAAATCATTATCAAAACGGCGATTATGATATACACTTAATACCACATTATGTTTCTTTGCTAATGAAATAAGCTCTTCCCCTTCTTCAATTGAAACAACAAATGGTTTTTCTACAACAACATGCTTACCGTTTAATATTGCTTCTTTTACATATGGAAAATGAGTTGTATTTGGTGAAGTAATGACGACTAAGTCAATATCAGCTCGCTTCACCAATTCATCAATTGTACTAACGACGTTAGCACTCGGTAATGTTTCTTTTACTACCTCTTCTTTTGAAGATAATATGGCACGAATATCGTATTCTTCTATCGTTTGTAATAATGGGATGTGAAATGTTGTACTAGAAAATCCAAACCCTACAATCCCTACACCTATTTTTTTCATGTTGCCCCTCCATTTATCCCGCTATTTGTGGGCAGTAAGACCCCCACTGATTAAAGTTTCACTTTATGAGAACGATTTCATTCAGTTATTATAACAAGATTATTATAATTTACATAATAAATTGCCTAGAAAAAAGCAT
Organism: Bacillus cereus group sp. BfR-BA-01408; assembly: GCF_022663305.1. Classification (NCBI taxonomy): domain Bacteria; kingdom Bacillati; phylum Bacillota; class Bacilli; order Caryophanales; family Bacillaceae; genus Bacillus; species Bacillus cereus group sp. BfR-BA-01408. Next base: position 53,291 of record NZ_JAKUFF010000004.1, read on the forward strand.
CTTGCCATTATTTATGGCAAGATGCTTTTTTTATTCCGGTCGTTTTTTCGTCCACGTTTCAATAACTTCACCAGTATCATTAACATCTAGTACTAAACTACCGTTACTATACCTGTCCTTATTTCGATACGCTTTCGGATCAATTTCTTCTACTATATGTTTCTCTGTCTTCATGTAAACTAGTTCATCGTCTCTAACGATTTCAATACCGACAATGCGGTATGGATTACGTTTTAACTCTTTGAAAATAACAAGACCTCGCTTCGCCCTCGTTGATTTCTCAATTTCTGATGCTTTTAGGCGTTTTACAGCACCACGCTGCGTTACGAGAATAAGTTGATCTTTGTCACCATTTAATGGCTTACCAGCAGCAACATAGTCATCTTCTTTTAAATTAATTGCTTTCACACCAGCGGCTCTTACACCGACTGGACTTACTTCATCTTCATGGAAAATAAGTGCATATGCACCGTGTGTAGCAAGAACGATATCACTCGTTCCATCTGTCGCAAATATATCAACAACTTCATCATCTTTTTTCAAGTTTACAGCAACGAACGCTCTTGAGTAACGCTGTACTTTATATTGGTTTAATTCTGTCTTCTTAATCATACCATTCTTTGTTACAAATACGATAAATCGCTTTTCTTCCTCAAAGTTCGGTACGACAGTTGCCCAAATAATGGTTTCATCCCGGTCGAGTGAAACGATATTAGCAACGTGCTGACCTAAATCTTTCCAACGAATATCTGGCATTTCGTATACTGGCAAATATATATAGTTTCCTTTATTCGTAAATAAGAGGACTGTCTCTGTCGTATTCGTATCGAATCGTTCAAGTAAGATGTCACCCTCTTTCATACCGAAGTCTTTGCCGTTTGAGGCATTATGTGAGCGCCATCCAGTACGTTTCACATATCCTTCTTTCGTTACAGTAACGATGACATCTTCTTGTGGGATCATCACTTCTACATCGATTTTAATTTCCTCGATTTGATCTTCAATAATCGCGCGTCGATCATCACTATATGTTTTCTTAACTCTCTTTAAATCTGTTTTAATTACTTGAAGTAATCTTTTTTCACTTTGTAAAATTGCCTGTAGCTCAATAATTTTCTTATTAAGCTCATCTGCCTCTTGTTGTAGTGCTGTAATATCTGTATTCGTTAAACGATATAATTGCAAGGATACAATTGCTTCCGCTTGCGCTTCTGTAAATCCAAATTTCGCACTTAAATTATCTTTTGCATTACGCTTATCTTTTGAAGCTCGAATCGTTTCAATAACTTGGTCTAAAATCGATAATGCTTTCTTTAAACCTTCCACAATATGTTGACGATTTTCTGCCTTTCGTAATTCATATTGCGAACGTCTCGTAACAACTTCTTTTTGATGTCCAATATATGCATCCAAAATTTTCGGTAATGTCATAAGCGTTGGACGGCGATTATTAATCGCTACCATATTAAAGTTATATGGTATTTGTAAATCTGTATTTTTATATAAATAATTTAAAATACCTTCAGAATTTGCTTCTTTTTTTAATTCTACGACAATGCGAAGACCTGTACGATCTGTCTCATCACGCACTTCAGCAATGCCATCTAATTTTTTATCTAGACGTAACTCATCCATTTTCTTAACAAGGTTTGCTTTATTTACTTCGTATGGAATTTCAGTAATTACGATTTGCTGTTTCCCACCACGAACCGTTTCAACTTCTGCTTTCCCGCGAATAATAATTTTACCTTTACCTGTTTCATACGCCTTTTTAATACCGTCAATCCCTTGAATAATACCACCTGTTGGGAAATCAGGTCCTTTCATAACTGTTAATAAATCATCAACAGTACTATTCGGTTTATCAATACGCATCATTGTAGCGTCAATAACTTCTCCAAGATGATGCGGAGGAATTTCTGTTGCATAACCAGCGGAAATCCCTGTAGATCCGTTCACTAATAAGTTCGGGAACGCTGCTGGTAAAACAACCGGTTCTTCACTCGTATCATCAAAGTTGGATACGAATTCTACTGTTTCTTTATCAAGATCACGTAATAACTCAGATGCAATTGGTGATAATCGGGCTTCCGTATAACGCATTGCTGCTGCTGGATCCCCGTCAACACTACCGTTATTACCATGCATCTCAACTAAAACATTACGTACTTTCCAAGTTTGGCTTAAACGTACCATCGCCTCATATACAGAGGAATCACCATGCGGATGATAATTACCAATAACGTTACCGACTGTTTTAGCTGACTTACGGAACGCTTTATCGTGCACGTTTCCTTCTACATACATAGAATATAAAATACGTCTTTGTACTGGTTTTAAGCCGTCACGCGCATCTGGAAGTGCGCGATCTTGAATAATATATTTACTATAACGTGCAAAGCGATCACCTAACACGTCTTCAAGCGGGAGGTCATGAAACTTCTCTGCTTGCATGTTATTCCACCTCCGTCTCCATAATCATTTCATTTTCTAAAATATTTCCTTCTTCTTGCATACCAAACTGTACATTGCGCTCAATCCATTTACGACGCGGTTCTACTTTATCACCCATTAATGTTGTAACGCGGCGCTCTGCCCTCGCTGCATCATCAATTTTCACGCGAATTAATGTACGCGTTTCAGGATTCATCGTTGTTTCCCATAATTGATCCGCATTCATTTCGCCAAGTCCTTTATAACGCTGTAACATGTAACCTTTTCCAACTTTTTTCGTTACTTCATCTAATTCATCATCTGACCATGCGTATTCAATTACTTCACTTTTTCCTTTTCCTTTACTTACTTTGTATAAAGGAGGAAGTGCGATAAACACTTTACCAGCTTCGATAAGTGGTTTCATATATCTGTAGAAGAATGTTAATAACAATACTTGAATATGCGCCCCGTCTGTATCAGCATCGGTCATAATGACAACTTTATCGTAGTTAATGTCTTCCACATCAAATTCATTGCCTACACCGCCGCCAATTGCATAAATGATTGTATTAATCTCTTCATTTTTAAAGATATCAGCAAGCTTTGCTTTTTCTGTATTAATTACTTTACCACGTAATGGTAATACCGCTTGGAAACGTCGATCTCGTCCTTGTTTCGCAGAACCACCGGCAGAGTCACCCTCTACTAGGTACAGTTCATTTTTCTGCGGATTACGTGATTGTGCGGGTGTTAATTTACCACTTAATGTACCTTCTGATTTCTTTTTCTTTTTACCAGTACGCGCTTCTTCTCTCGCTTTACGAGCGGCTTCACGTGCTTGCGCTGCTTTAATTGCTTTTCTCACAAGAAGTGTAGCTACGTCCGGGTTTTCTTCTAAAAAGTAAGCTAAATGCTCTGATACAATGGCATCAATTGAAGAACGAGCTTCACTTGTACCTAGTTTCCCCTTCGTTTGTCCTTCAAACTGAAGTACTTCTTCTGGTACACGTACAGAAACGATAGCCGCTACACCTTCACGAATATCTGTACCTTCTAAGTTTTTATCTTTTTCTTTTAATAGCGAAACTTTACGAGCATACTCATTAAACACACGCGTCATTGCTGTCTTAAATCCAGCTTCATGTGTTCCACCATCTTTTGTACGTACGTTATTTACAAACGATAGAATATTTTCTGAGTAGCCATCGTTAAATTGAAATGCTAGCTCTGCCTCAATTCCATTTTGTTCACCAGAGAAATATACAACTGGATGAATCGAATCTTTCTCTTCGTTTAAGTATGAAACGAAAGCTTCAATTCCTGTTTCATAATGAAACACATCTTCTAAATCATTTCGTTCATCTTTTATTGAGATTTTCATCCCTTTTAATAAAAATGCAGATTCGCGTAATCTTTCACATAAAGTTTCATAGTTATAATTTGTTGTACTGAAAATTGTTGTATCTGGTTTAAAATGCATTGTCGTACCAGATTCTTTTGTCTTTCCGATTTTTTCAAGCGTCGTTACAGGAACACCACCATTTTCAAAGCGTTGTTCATAAATATTTCCGTCACGCTTAATCGTTACGACTAACCATTCTGATAAGGCGTTTACAACTGATGCCCCAACACCGTGTAAACCACCGCTTGTTTTATAGCCACCTTGACCAAACTTACCGCCTGCATGAAGTACAGTTAAAATAACTTCAGGTGTCGGTTTCCCAAGTTTATGCATTCCCGTAGGCATTCCTCGCCCTTTATCAATAACGCTAATACTATTATCTTTATGTATTACGACAGAAATTTCGTCGCCAAATCCCGCTAACGCTTCATCAACGGAGTTATCTACTATTTCGTATACTAAATGATGCAATCCACGGCTGTCCGTGCTCCCGATATACATACCCGGGCGTTTTCGAACGGCTTCAAGTCCTTCTAACACTTGAATCGCATCTTCATTATATTGGAACTGATGCTTCGCCAAACTCCTTGCCCCTTTCCTAATCCAAAATCAGAACATATGTTTCTATTATAGAATAACGCCTCGACTATAGTTTTGGCAAGTTATCTTATCTCTTTTATATACCATTTTCAATAGAAAAATCCTTGTTTTTTCACAAGGATTCCTCTAGGCTACTATTTCAGAAAAATAATCGTTTGTCAACGAGAAATGGATATGTATGCCAAGATTACATATTCCAAACCTTTATTATGATCCAAATGATCAAGATCCAAAACGGGATTACAAGTAACAATCCCCAAAAACAGCCTTTAAAAAATCTCATGATGAACACCTCGTTCATCGGCCCTACTTATCTATAATAAGGGCTGAAGCAATCTTTCTAACTTTACAATCTATACTATTTTGTCATTGCATGTTCTACTTTTATGCAACGATCCATTATTACAGTATAGTCTTTTTCTTTTAAAAGTTGATATGTATCTTCATCTTGTACTCCTAATTGTGCCCAAAAAACATCTGCATCAATCTCCACAAATTCTTTTGCAACATCCATTAAAAATTCTGAACGGCGGAATACATTTACAATGTCAACATGTTCCTTAATATCTTTTAGTGAAGCAACTGCCTTTTCTCCAAGCACTTCATCTACTGTTGGGTTTACTGGAATAATGCGATACCCAGCATCTTGCATTGCTTTTGACACCATATACGATGTACGTTCTGGCTTATCTGATAATCCAACAACCGCAATTGTTTTGCTTTTCTTTAATACTTCACCAATTTCCGTACGAGTTGGGTTTTCAATCATCATAATTAATCCCTCCTATTCCTTTAGTATAGCCGATAAAGAAAGTCTCTTTCAATATGAAAGAGACTTTCTTTTATTCCGATTATTGATTCTTTGTAGCTGAGTTATCTGCTAAAGTAGCTGTTTTCGTCATTTTTTGACCGTTACGATAGAATGTAACTTCCACTTTCTCGCCTACTTTTTTCTTTTCATATAAATATTTACGGAATTGAAGAGCATTCTCTACTTTTTGATTATCTAATGCTACTACAATATCATATTGCTCTAAACCAGCTTTTTCGGCCGGTGATATTGGGTAAATTTTACCTAATACAACACCGTTTGTTACGTCTTTCGGTACTTTCAATTGATTTACTGCATAAGCTTGCACATCTTCTAATGAAACAACACCTACTCCAAGGGCTGGACGTTTCACTACTCCGTCTTTTTCAAGTGATTCAATAACTGGCTTTGCGATATTAATTGGAATAGCAAATCCAATTCCTTCAACTTCTTGTTGTGCAATTTTACTTGAATTAATCCCAATTATTTCACCGTTTTGGTTAAATAACGCACCACCACTATTACCTGGATTGATCGCTGCATCTGTTTGAATAACTTGTGCTTGCCAATCTGGACGTTTGTCCCCATCAATATCAACTGGAATTTCACGTTCTTTACTACTGATTATACCTTCCGTTACACTTCCATCAAACCCTAGTGGGTTACCGATCGCAATTGCTTTTTCACCCGCACGGATTTTACTTGAATCACCTAAAGTGGCAACTTTATTTACATTAGATCCATCAATTTCTACAACCGCTAAATCTAACCAAGGGTCTTTCCCTACAAGCTTTGCATCTACTTTTTTACCATCACTTAGTTTTACAGCAAGTTTATTTGCTCCATCTACTACGTGGTTGTTTGTTACAATATATGCTTTATTTCCTGCTTTTTTATAAATCACACCTGACCCTGAACCGGCTTGTTGTTCTTGACCTGTCGGTTGCATTGCAAATGGATCAATGCTTTGTTGCATATTAATAACACCTACAACAACATCTTTCGCGCCTTCAATCATCCCAGGTAAATCAGTCTCATTTTTTGCTTTATTGACAACAGGAACTACAGTACCTTCTACTTTCGAATCTGAACTAAATGATGATACCGCCGCTCCATTATTTTGAGCCCATGGCATATATGGTGCTGCAAAACTAATTGAAACAGCCCCAACTACAGCTCCGACTAAACCTGTGAAAAAATAACCTTTTTTACTTCCTGATTTTCTCACTTCTCTCGTTTCACTATGCTCTTCATTTAAATTTGGTCCGTCGTAATATCCCATGTTTACTTCCCCTCTCTGGTGAATTCGTATTTTCAGTATAGTCACGTTTTGTGTCCTTCTTGTGAACTCATCGTGAAATCCAATTAAAAAAATACTCTTATCTAACATTGTAGACAAGAAATGTATTTTTTGTACATTCTGCCTGCCAAAGAGGATATAAAATCGACATTTCCCTAGGCTAAAGTACACAATCCGTTACGATTATTCTTCAAACTTATAACCTACTCGAATAACAGTACCAATATGCTTCGCTTTATCTCCTAGCTTATTTCGTAGTTTTTTAATATGAGTATCAACCGTTCGGTCATCACCGTAATAGTCATATCCCCATAACTGATCTAATAAATGTTGACGTGATAACACAATTCCTTTGTTCTCCATTAAATAAACGAGAAGTTCAAATTCTTTATGTGTCAAAATAATTTCTTCTCCATCTACTAAAACAGTTCTAGATAGACGATTCACTTCTATTCCAGCTAAAGACATAGCATTTTCTTCTGCTACCCCTACCACGCCATCCGCACGTTTCAGTAACGTCTTCGCGCGAGCTACTAACACTTTCGGGCTGAAAGGTTTCGTTACATACTCATCTGCACCTAATTCGAACCCTAGTAATGTATCATCCTCATCCGAACGTGCTGTTAACATAATAATTGGTACTGCTGATTCTTTTCTAATTCGTCTACAAACAGACCATCCATCTATTTCTGGTAACATAATATCTAACATAATTAAATCAATTTCATGCTCTGCAAATAATTCTAACGCTTTTTTTCCGTCTTCTGCTTCGATTACTTCAAAGCCTTCATTGCGAAAATAATCGCTAACAATTTCACGTAATCTTCTTTCATCTTCAACAAGTAATACTGTTTTATTCATATAATCTATCCCGCCTTTTTACTCTTTCAATCGAATAATACGTTGATTGGAGCTTCCGCGAAATGGAAGTGTTAAATCTTTTTTCTCGATTTCAAATCTTCCATCGACTAAAACATCCCCATAATGTAACAACTCTATCATATCATTATTTTGAGAACTCTGTATCTCTTCTAACGTATAACCTGTATACATCCATAAATTTTTTTTCAAATCTTTCACTGCTCTTGCTACTTGTTTCACTTCAGCAGCTTGAAAAAATGGATCTCCACCTGAAAATGTTACATCAGTTAATGGATTACTTGCAATCTCTTTCACAATTTCTTCTACTGTCATTTCAGTTCCATTACAAATATTCCACGATTTCGGATTATGGCAGCCGAAACAACGATGCGGACAGCCCGCAAAAAACACGACTGTCCGCAACCCTTCTCCATCTACTACACTATCATGAATGATGTTCATCACTTTCATTTATGCTTCACCCGATCCATCTCTTCACTACGTTTCGCACTATTCCACTTCGACATATCTCCTACAAGATAACCTGTTATACGGCGAATTCTTTCTATGTTAGCCTCATCTTCATTTCCGCAGCTCGGACATTCATTTCCAATAACTCCGTGATAACTACAGCACTTACAACGGTCAACAGGGTGATTAATTGAACCGTATCCAACGCCATTCTCTGCCATCGCTTGTACAATTTGTTTTAATGCCTTTTTGTTATGCATTGCTGCTCCATCTAGTTCAATATACGTAATATGTCCCCCGTTACATAGAGCGTGGAACGGGCCTTCTAAACGAATTTTATTTATCGCCTGAATGTCATAGTAAACTGGGATATGGAATGAATTCGTATAATAATTATGGTTCGTTATACCGCTAATCACGCCAAATTCTTCCCTATCCTTTTTCACAAACTTCCCTGATAACCCTTCTGCAGGAGTTGCAATGACTGAGAAATTCAGTTCATGTTCTTCTGTCGCTTTATCCATTCTATCTCTCATAAAGGAAATAATTTCATATCCGAGTTTCCATGATTCTTCATCTTCTCCGTGATGCTTTCCTGTTAAAGCTACTAAACACTCCGCAAGACCAATAAAACCAAGACTTAACGTCCCTTGCTTTAAAATCGATGCTACAGAATCTTCAGGCTGTAACTTTTCTCCACCGCGCCATACACCTTGTGAATATAAAAATCGAAAATCTCTTGCTCGTTTCGTACATTGATACTCAAATCTCTCTAATAATTGCTGGATTCCTACATCTAAGTAATAATTTAACGCTTCAAAAAACGCTTCTTGTGAACCACTAATGAGTGCTAATTTCACTAAGTTAATGGACGTAAATGATAAATTCCCTCTTCCAATCGCCGTTTCTTCTCCATGTATGTTAGACATAACACGAGTACGACATCCCATGTAACATACTTCACTTTCCGGTCTTCCATCATAATGCACAGCATTAAATGGCGCATCTAAAAATGAAAAGTTAGGGAATAATCGTTCAGCCGTTGTCTCTAACGCTAATTCAAATAAATCATAGTTCGGATCGCATTCTTCAAAATTCACACCTTTTTTCATTTTAAAAATTTGAATAGGAAAAATTGGTGTTTCCCCTTTACCAAGACCAGCTTGTGTCGCTTTTAAAAGTTGTTTAATTAAAAGTCTTCCTTCTTTCGATGTGTCTGTTCCATAATTAATAGAAATAAACGGTACTTGCCCCCCGCCCCTACTATGCATACTATTTGAATTATGAATGAAAGCTTCACAAGCCTGATACGTATCATTTTCTGTTTCTTTCCACGCAAATTCTTCTATTTGTTCTTTCGTAAGCGGATATGACTGTAATCGTTTCTTATGTCTCTCTACTGTTTTTCTCACATATGGAGCTAAATCGACATCAAAGAGTGCAAACGATTGACCACCATGCTGCATATTTTGATTCGCTTGAAAAATAATAGATGAAAGAGCTAATGCACTTTTAATGTCTTGCGGTTGTCTCATATGTCCATGTCCGGTATGAAAACCATTCGCAAGCATTTGCGCTAACGGAATTTGTGAACAAGTTGTCGTTCCTGTCGCATAAAAATCTAAATCATGTGGATATAATATATTTTCATTTATCGCTTTTTTCACTTGATCTGACAATAAATTTTCAACAGCGTAATATTTCGCACTCTCAGATGCGAACGTTCCCATTACTCCCATCGGAGAGCGGCCATCTACATTTGCATTTTCTTGCATTAAATCTTGTTCATTTCCGTGGACTATTGTCTCAAACACTTTCATTAATTCTTCTTCTCCACGTGTATTATTTTGTAACATTTATAACCCTCCACCAATATGTTGTTGTCTTTTGATTAAAATGTTACTACATATAGTCTTAGTGTTTCTGTGAGAAATGTAACATTCCTGTGAAATTTTTTGCACGAAATAATGAATTTTTCATTTACAAAAAAGAAATGTGCTCTTTACAAATGTATGGTACAATATACGGGAAAAACTCTTTTTACCCTTTATCAACACATTTGAATAAAGGAGACTGAACTTATGGTTACTACATATCTTTTATTTATCGTTGCCTACTTACTTGGCTCGATTCCATTTGCACTAGTCGTTGGAAAGATTGGTTATGGAATTGACATTCGTGAGCACGGAAGCGGTAATTTAGGCGGAACCAATACATTCCGCACACTAGGGAAAAAAGCAGGTTTTATCGTTACAATTGCTGACATTTTAAAAGGTACATTAGCAACGAGTCTACCGATTATTTTCGCGTTAGACATTCATCCACTATGGTTCGGATTAGCAGCTGTTCTTGGACATGTGTATCCGATTTTCGCGAAATTCCGTGGTGGTAAAGCAGTTGCAACTTCTGCTGGCGTGCTATTATGCTACTCACCAGTTGTTTTTGCAATTTTAGCTGTTGTCTTTTTCAGCCTTTTATTTACAACAAGATACGTATCACTTTCTTCTATGGTAACAGCTGTCGTTGCCGTTATCGCATCAATTGTTAGCGGGGATAAAATCTTCATTATTGCGATGTGTTTATTAGCAGGTATGGTTATTTATAAACACCGTGCAAATATTGGACGAATTATAAATAAAACTGAACCGAAAGCAAACTTTTCAAAAAAGCAAAAATAAGATCGTAACCCACATAACGCAAAAAGAAAACGTGAAGCATATTAATAGCGTCTTTTTGCGTTATTTTTTATACTAAAGAAAAAGCAACATAATTTGGAGGAACTATACATGAATCTTTCCGTAACAAAAGAAGCAGCACAATGGTATAAAAACGAATTAAACTTACAATCGGGTGAAACACTGCGCCTTTTCGTACAATATGGCGGTTGTAGTACTGTGCAAAAAGGACTTTCTTTAGGTATTCGTAAAGATGATCCTGCACATCCTGCTGTTCAAATTCAAGAAGAAGGTATTAACTTCTTTATTGAAAGCGATGATGAATGGTTCTTCGATGGACATAATTTATCTGTTACATTTAACGACGGTGATGATTTCCCGCAATTTAATTATGAAAAATAAAAAAACGTGGCTTCCGCCACGCTTTTTTATTTTTTCTTAATTTCCTCATATTTCGCATACCACTCTGGATAGAACTTTTTAAATGATACGGGCCTGAACCCTTCTTTTTTCGCACAAATATTTGTCGTACTTGCCGTAATACAAAGTTCACCTTCACCATTATATATTTCATATCCATATACAACGCGAAGCGGGCTCACTGTATCAACCCACGTTTTTACAATTGCTTTTTCCCCGTAACGCATTGCTTTACGATAAGAAATTTGCAAATCTAACACAGGAGAAATAATTCCTTCTTTCTCCATTTCAACATATGAAAACCCTAAATCTTGTATAAGTTTCGTGCGACCTAATTCAAGCCACACCAAATAGTTTGAATGGTAAACAACACCCATTTGATCTGTTTCCGCATAACGGATTTCAACTTCATGTTCTGCTACAAACATATATATTCGCCTTCTTTCACTTCTGCTACCTTGCATACATTTAATCATAATACAGTGAAATCAAAAATAAAATAAAAACAGTGAATCTTTTACCGAAAGGAGCAAGCATATGATTCAAATTGTAACGGTTCGTAGCGGTGATAGCGTATATAGCTTGGCATCAAAATATGGATCAACACCTGACGAGATAGTAAAAGACAATGGATTAAATCCAGCTGAAACACTCGTTGTTGGTCAGGCACTGATCGTGAATACGAAAGGGAATAATTATTATGTACAGCCTGGCGATAGCTTATATCGAATCTCTCAAACATATAACGTTCCTCTCGCTAGTTTAGCTAAAGTGAATAACTTATCTTTAAAATCCATTCTCCACGTTGGACAGCAATTATATATACCGAAAGGGACGAAACGTGCAGTAGAATCCATCGCTTATTTACAACCTTCCACTATACCTATTAAAGAAAGTTTAGTTAATGCTACACGTGCTATTAATCCATTTTTAACATACTTAGCTTACTTCAGCTTCGAGGCAAAAAGAGATGGTACGTTAAAAGAACCAACTGAAACAGCTAAAATCGCTAATATTGCAACGCAAGGTAATACCATCCCTATGCTCGTTATTACGAACATCGAAAACGGAAATTTCAGTGCCGATCTAACATCCGTTATTTTACGGGACGCAACAATCCAAAACAAATTTATTACAAATATTTTGCAAACTGCTGAGAAGTACGGTATGCGAGATATTCATTTCGATTTTGAGAGTGTTGCACCCGAAGATCGCGAAGCGTATAATCGTTTTTTACGAAATGTGAAAACACGCTTACCTAACGGATACACATTAAGTACAACGCTTGTACCAAAAACAAGTTCCAATCAAAAAGGAAAATTTTTCGAAGCTCACGATTATAAAGCACAAGGACAAATTGTTGATTTCGTCGTCATTATGACATATGACTGGGGATGGCAGGGCGGACCACCGATGGCAATCTCTCCTATCGGTCCTGTAAAAGAAGTACTTCAATACGCAAAATCTCAAATGCCTCCACAAAAAATTATGATGGGGCAAAACTTATACGGATTCGATTGGAAACTTCCGTTCAAACAAGGAAACCCACCAGCAAAAGCAGTTAGCTCTGTTGCAGCTGTTGCACTTGCTCGTAAATACAATGTTCCTATCCGCTATGATTTCACAGCTCAAGCTCCACATTTCAATTACTTTGACGAAAACGGTGTACAACACGAAGTTTGGTTTGAAGATGCGAGATCTATTCAAAGTAAATTCAATTTAATGAAAGAACAAGGCATTGGCGGTATTAGTTATTGGAAGATCGGCTTGCCATTTCCACAAAATTGGCGTTTACTCGTTGAAAACTTTACGATTACGAAAAAGGGCTGACAAAAGTCAGCCCTTTCTGTACATTCTGTTAAGATTCATCTTTGATTTCACTTTTTAATGAGTCAATACTTTCTAAACGTCTTTGATTTTTTGCTTCAATAGCAGAACGGTCTTTTTCATTAGAAAGCTCCGCTGTTTCTTTTGCTTCATTAAAGTTATCAATTGTATTTTGCACCATTTCTTGTAACTTTTCAGCGTTATCACTTCGATTATCTGGATTTGGCATGTACTTTCCTCCTAATATTGTATATACACACCATCTTAAATTACCTATCTTCCCTCAAATTTATACATAAAAAAGGAGAATACAATATTCTCCTTTTCTTTAACCGTTATCAACAATCGGTTGTTTGCCCGTTTGGTCTTGCATTTGCTTTCCTTTATTGCCACCAGCTTTTTTTGATTGTGTTCCAATATGATTCGGTGCAAAGTCTTTTGAATTCTTTTTCGGATTACCCATTACTATCGCCTCCTTAACAGTAGTATCGTACTAGTGTTAAGAATTATTCAGCTTGCTTAAAAAGTTTCATTTCATAACGTTTTTCAATACGCTCTTCAATGCGATCGATTGCATCGCGATCGCTTAATAATTGTTGTTTATTTTCTTTCACAAGCTCGTCAAACGATTTACGGCGACTTCTTCTCATGCTGTTCACCCTCTCTCCTTCGCTTTCTTATTACATAGTATGAGCAAAGGAAAAACTATTTAATCAGATTTGCAAGAAAATTTTATGTTTTAGTACTCCTAAAAAAACTCCGTGTACAGTAAAATGTACACGGAGTTTATTACACCATAATATTCAAATATTCTTTTAGTTTTTCATCTGCATTCATTTCACTTTGTTTATAATCATGCAGCGCTTGCAATACAAAATCATACTGTTCTAAAATATAACTTTCTAATTTCAGGACGTCCTCTAAGCTATTAAGCATAATTCTCGTGTTACCAACTTCACTTTTTAACGCCGATTCACAGGCTAAACTCGTACATATTTCTTTCACATCATCTTCTAATATGTCTGTTAATACGTATTTCTTTCGCCCTTTTACCTTTAATCTCATAACTGGATAAAAAGCTTTTATATCTAAATAGCTTCCTACATTCATGCAACGAATCCATTCAATATCACGTTTATTTCGTACAAGTATCTCTTTTACCGCTTCATATACTGCTGTTTCATCAAGTACTTCTGTATTCGATTTCCTTTTCGCCTCTTCTTCAATAGAGGCACATTTTTGATAAACTGCTGCACAAGTAATACAATCATCAAATGCATTATGAGAACTTAAACGAATTCCAAGCATTCGCTTTAACGTTTCAAGTTTATGATTAGGAGCGTGTTTCATATATTTCTTCGCTAAAAATACAGTATCAATCACTTTATTTTTCGGTTCCGGTAAACCAAGCATATTCACATTACTTTTCAAAAAGCGCATATCAAAAGATGCATTATGAGCGACAATTACATTTGTATGTAAAAATGCTAAAAATAAAGGTAACACTTCTTCAATCGTCGGTGCATCCGAAACACGATAATTTGTAATACCTGTTAAACTCGTTATTCGGTCCGGAATTGAACGCTCTGGATTCACATAGGAAACAAATTGATCTACTAGTTCATGATTACGATATTTCACTGCTGCGACTTGAATAATTTTATCATTATAAGGGTTAAATCCTGTTGTTTCAAAGTCAATTACAACATAATCTAACGGTAAGGATATATTCCCCACTCCAAATACACTCCTTTATCTCTCAACGTTTATATTTCTTTCATCATATCATGAAGCTTTCACTACGTGAAAAAGAAAAGGCAGAAATGATTATATTCCATCTCTACCTTTTCACTGTTATTTTAATTTAGCAATCCGTTTCTCCATTTCTTTTTGTGTCATCGGTCCAATAAACTTATCTTGAATGACACCTTTTGTATCTATAAAATACGAAGTTGGGATCGTAATGACTTTATACGCTGTTGTTACATCAATGTTCTTGTCCAATAAAATAGGAAAAGTAATTCCTTTTTCCTTTGCAAAATTACTTACCTTTTCTATCCCCCCGCCTTTTTCTGAAGGCGTATAATTTATTGCTAAAATTTCTACATTTTCTTTATGCTCTTTATAGAAAGCCTCCATATCTGGCATTTCTTGCTGGCAAGGCCCACACCACGTTGCCCAAAAGTTTAAAATCACTTTCTTTCCTTTTAAATCTGATAACTTTACATTCGTTCCATCTAACTTCGTTAATTCAAAGTCTGGCGCACTCTTCCCTATTTCAATACCATTACTTGCAATCATTTCTTTCATAGCAGCTTCACTTTTTGTGCGCTCCCCTTGGACCGCCTGATCGTTTTTACCAAACTGTTCATAAGCTGCATATCCCGCTAAACAAAGTAATACTACAATAATCGTAAGCTTCCGCCACATGTTATATCACCCTAACGTATTTATCTTCTTATAACTTAATCACTCAAATACTATATACCTTATTTTAGCTTATACGGACAAGCTTGGAAATATTCACAGTCGAAATAATTAGAATATTCTTATTTAAAGTGCATTTTTTTCCTTTTTATCATATAATTAGAAAAATAAATGCAGTGTTGTTTATTTTCTTATGGACCTATTCACCTTTTTACTTTCGTAGTTATATAAACTTCAACAAAAGGGGGATTTTTTATGAATTCATTCGAAAAAATAACATTATATATTCTTAGTTTTCTTTTATACCCAATCGGTATTATTACATGGATCATTTCACTCTTTAGTAACGATCTTGAAAAAAAGAAAGTAGGGCGTATTTGTCTCTACGTTTCTCTAGTCTCATTCGTCCTTTTCTTAATTCTTGGAATTGCAACTTTCCTTATGACAGCTACTTTTAACGTCGATCTGAATCATTCAGAATCTATCGAGTATCAAATAAATGACGCTGAATAAAGATAAGAGCATTGTTCTTATCTTTATTCACATCTCTTAAAAAATGAATGACTATTTATTAATTTTTCAGGACTTCCACATGCTACAATACTTCCTTCTTTCATGATGACAACGCGATCTGCTAGTATTACTTTCTCTACATCATGTGTCGCCACAATTCTCGTGACCTCGCCTCCCAGCCCTTCTATCATATTCCAAACAATTTCTTGATTGCTCGGATCTAATCCGGCAGTCGGTTCATCTAAAATAATAAGATTTGGATTTGAAACAGTTGCTCGCAATAATGCAAGACGTTTCCTTTCTCCTCCCGAAAACTCTTCACCACTTTTATGTAATACAGTTTGAATCCCTTCAGGCAAGTCCCTAATAATTGATGTTCCATTTACAAGTTCAATATTTTTTTCTAACTGGTGTTCTATATACTCTTCACCGAAATACATATTCTCTTTTACTGTCGTCCGAAAAAAACGTGGTTCTTGCCACACTGTAGTCAATCGAGCCTCATTTCCATAATAAGCAACGCTACCGTTAGATGGTTTATACAAGCCTGCCATTAATTTTAAAAGCGTTGTTTTTCCTGCACCACTTTCTCCTACAATCATAATGAGTTCACCAGGTTTAATTTGCAAATCAATATTATAAATTCTGCATTTCTCTTCATCATTCTCCTGAAATGAAACATTTGTTAATGTCATCCCCATCGCTCTTTCTACATTACTATTTGCCACTCGCTTATCTAAAAAGGAAAAAACTCTATTTGCCGAAGCAATTGCAACTTGTGTCATCATTAATAAATCGCCCACATAACGGACAGGGAAAAAGAGCATTTCAATTGTCGCTAACACTGCAACAAGTGAACCAACTTCTATTTCCCCCTTCATTATTTTTTGCACACCTATAATGAGAACAACGATATATGCTCCTGTTTCAATCACCGTTCCAACTACCCCAATGCAATGTTGCATCATCGTCTTCTTTACTTCTGTTTTATAAGATTGTGCTGTTACTCTCTTAAATAAGCGAATGGCCCACTTTTCTTTTTGTAAACTACGCAAATCTTGTACTCCTTTTACAAACTGTGACACCATCTCTACAACAGTTGACTGATTGTTTTGAGCAATACTTGCAATATTTCTTACCTTTTTCCCCATCAATATCGGAACCGTTGCACTTAAAAATAAAAACGGAGTTACCCACAATATAAACTGTATATCTATATGTTGTAGTGCTATGAACGCACCTATAAATTGTGCAATGGCATGTATATATTCTATTAATATAGAACCATATAATCTGACCCAGTTTGGAATATCAGACACAACTAACGTTTCTAACTCTCCTTGTTTGATTTTCTCACTCTCTTCAAATGGTAATAAGAAAAAATGGCGCAATACATCTATACGCTTCTTTTGCAATATTCGTTGACTTGCTTTTGAGCTTACATAATCAAATGAAAGATTGTTCACCCACATCAACAAGCGGCTAACTGTAAACAAAGTAATGTAAAGATACGCTCCCTTCAGCTCTCGTTGAATTAGGTTATCTACAATTAGTCCCATGAATAGTGGACGAGATAGATTTAAAATAGCTGCAAAAATCCCACTGCATACAGCTGCTATTACTAATATTTTTTCTTTCTGTAACGGTAACAAAATTCTTTTATATTCTTTCATAATATCCCCTCCATTTTTATAGTAAAAAGAAAGGGATGAAACCAAATGGTTTCATCCCTTTCCATAAAGTGAAACTTTAATCAGTGGGGGTTTTCTTCATCCCCCACTGATTATCAGCCCTCACCAATCGGACTTTTATGGGCAGCCCGCCCCCCACCTAACTTCTTTGCTTTCGCTGCATTTTGAGGTGGGGGTCTTACTGCCCATTAAAGTCGGATAAAATAAGGAAGCTAACAGTTGTTAGCTTCCTTATCATTCATTTCAATTGTTTAGTTTGACACTTTAGACTCTTCAATTTTCTCACGAAGAACCATTTGTAAGATACCACCGTGACGGTAGTAGTCAATTTCAACTTCACTATCGAAACGAGCTACTACTTCAAATTGTTTTTCGTTGCCATCTGCATCAGTTGCAACTACTTTTACAAGATCGCGTGGTTTAACTGTTTTGTCGATTTGAATTTCAAATGACTCGTTACCAACAAGACCTAATGTTTCAGCGCTTTCACCATCTTTAAATTGAAGCGGTAATACGCCCATTAACACTAAGTTACTGCGGTGAATACGCTCGAAGCTTTCTGCGATTACTGCTTTAATACCTAATAAGTTTGTACCTTTTGCAGCCCAGTCACGAGAACTTCCCATACCGTAATCTTTACCTGCAACAACTAGAAGGCCTGTGCCGTCTTCTTTATATTTCATAGCAGCATCATAGATTGATGTTACTTCACCAGTTGGCCAGTATGTTGTATATCCGCCTTCTGTGCCTGGTGCAATTTGGTTTTTAATACGGATGTTCGCGAATGTACCACGCATCATCACTTCATGGTTACCACGACGAGAACCGTAAGAGTTAAAGTCAACTGGTTGTACGCCGTTTTCTAATAAGTAGCGTCCAGCTGGTGTATGCTTACCGATTGAACCTGCTGGTGAAATATGGTCTGTCGTTACAGAGTCACCAAATTTACCAACTACGCGTAAGCCTGATAACGTTTCAACTTCACCTGGCTCTTTAGATAAACCTTCAAAGAATGGTGGATTTTGAATGTATGTTGAATCATTATCCCAAGTATATAAAGCTTCGTTTGAAGTTTGGATTTCATTCCAACGCTCATTGCTATTAAATACTTGTGCATATTCTTTTTTGAACAGTTCAGATGTAACAACGCTTTGAACTACATCTTCAATTTCTTTAGCTGATGGCCAAATATCGTTGAAGTAAACAGCATTGCCATTTGCATCTTTACCGATTTCATCATTTTTCAGGTCAATATCAACAGTACCTGCAAGTGCATATGCCACAACAAGTGGTGGTGATGCTAAGTAGTTCGCTTTTACAAGTGGATGAATACGACCTTCAAAGTTACGGTTACCAGATAAAACAGATGTTACTAATAAGTCGTTTGCTGCGATTGCTTCTTCTAATTCTGGCGCTAATGGACCAGAGTTACCGATACAAGTCGTACAGCCGTAACCAACTGTTTGGAAACCTAATTGATCTAAATATGTTGTTAAACCAGACTTATCTAAGTACTCTGTAACAACTTTAGATCCTGGTGCTAATGATGTTTTTACGTATTCAGGTACTTTAAGTCCTTTTTCAATTGCTTTCTTCGCAACTAGACCTGCTCCAATTAATACGTACGGGTTTGATGTATTTGTACAGCTTGTAATTGCAGCGATTGCAATTGCACCTGTTTTCATCGTTACTTCTTTATCTTCTAATGTAACCTTCACCTCTTTATCGAACTCTTGCTCATTAAATCCAAGTCCTTGTGTTCCAACTGGTGCTACAACAGCTTTGTGGAACGCATCTTTCATATCTGAAAGTGGAATTAAATCTTGTGGGCGTTTCGGTCCAGAAAGGTTAGATTCAATTGTATTTAAATCAATTTCAACAAGATCAGTGTAAATTGGATCTTTGCTGTCTGCTGTATAGAATAAACCGTTTGCTTTACAGTATTCTTCAACAACTCGAATTTGCTCTTCATCTCTACCTGTTAAACGTAAGTATTCTAATGAAATATCATCGATTGGGAAGAATCCACAAGTTGCGCCGTATTCTGGTGCCATGTTTGAAATTGTTGCACGGTCAGCTAAAGGCATGCTCTTTAGTCCATTACCGAAGAACTCAACGAATTTACCAACTACACCTTTTTGACGTAATACTTGCGTTACTTTTAATGCAACGTCAGTTGCTGTAGTACCACTTGGAAGTGTACCAGTTAATTTCACACCGATTACTTCAGGTACTGGGAAGTATGAAGGCTGTCCAAGCATTCCTGCTTCTGCTTCAATACCACCAACGCCCCATCCAAGAACACCGATACCGTTAATCATTGTTGTATGTGAGTCTGTTCCAACTAATGAATCTGGATATGCAACTAAGTCACCTTCCTCATTTTTCACAGCGTGAACAACTGGTGCTAAATATTCAAGGTTTACTTGGTGTACAATACCTGTAGCTGGTGGAACTGCACGATAGTTATCAAATGATTTTTGTGCCCAGCTTAAAAATTTATAACGTTCTTCATTACGTTTAAACTCTAAGTCCATGTTGAATGCAAGCGCGTCTGCCGTACCCGCTCTATCAACCTGTACAGAGTGATCAATTACAAGGTCTACAGTAATTTCTGGATTAATTTTATCAGGATCCCCACCCATGTCTGCCATTGCTTTACGAAGCGAAGCCAAATCAACAACAGCTGGAACACCAGTGAAATCTTGTAAAATTACACGAGATGGTTTAAATGGAACATCGATATCTTGCACATCTTTCGTTCCCCATTTCGCTAAATTTGTAACATGCTCTTCTGTAATTACACGTCCGTCTACTTGACGAAGTACTGACTCAAGTAAAACTTTCACGGAATATGGTAATTGAGATACGTTGCCAACCCCTGCGTTTTCAAGCGCTTTCAAATCATAATAATGATACGTTTTTCCATCTACTTCAAAAGTTGCGCGTGATTGAAATGGATTATGTTTGACCATTATGTTTCCCCCCTGTTAAACGTGACTAAGTTGTCTGAATATAAAATGTAGACAAACTTTTCAATACCTTACGATAATATCTTATTACAACTTTCTAAATAAGTAAATAATAAGAAACTTATAGATTATCATAAGTTTTCTTTATGTTTCTAAATTTGAATAGTGTTCATGCTCCTTATGAATACTATTACCATAAAGTAAAGTGCTCTATTAGCGCTTTACTTACAGTTCATACATACTATGAACTGCTCATCATTCAACTTACAAAAAAAGTTATAGAGGTGAAATAAAATGGGTAAAAGAAAAGCAAATCATACTATTTCAGGAATGAATGCGGCATCTGCACAAGGACAAGGTGCTGGTTATAACGAAGAGTTTGCAAATGAAAACTTAACTCCTGCAGAACGACAAAATAATAAGAAACGCAAAAAGAACCAGTAACGAAAAATCCCAAAAGGAACATTCACCTTTTGGGATTTTTTCTAATGTTTATAACGTAACAATTCCGAAACCTTTACAAATCGATAGCCTTGCTTTTGAAGCTCCGGTAAAATTTTTGCTAGCGCTGCTACTGTTTGACTACGATCATTTCCTCCATCATGTAACAATACAATATCTCCGCTTTTAGCATTTTTCACTACATGATTTACAATGGATTCAACACCTGGATTTGCCCAATCACGTGGGTCTTGGTGCCATGACCATAGTACAGTTTGATACCCAGCTTCTTTCGCTGTTTTAAATACAGCATCGTTAATATATCCACCAGGTGGACGGAATAACAAAGGTTCTTTTACCCATTTTTCAAAATATTTCTTTCCATCTAAAATATCTTTTTTTAATTTTTCATCTGATGAACTATTCGCATATAAATGATTCATCGTATGATTTCCAATTTCATGTCCCTCTTTCAACACTTGTTTTACTAAATATGGATTTCGCTGAACTCGAAATCCGATCATAAAAAATGTTGCTTCCGCTTTATATTGACGTAATAAATGTAAAACTTGTGTTGTATAAGTTGGATCTGGTCCATCATCAAATGTAATGGCAATAACCTTTTCATTATTAGGTACTTCCCACGTTACATAGCCAGTTGGTTCTAGCTCTTTTCTGAGCAACATTTTCGCTTCCACTTTTTCCACTTGAAATATATGTACTGCGCATAGTAAAGAAAAAATTACTAAAAAAACTTTCTGTTTTAGCATAATATTCATTAAAGTAAGAGATTGTCGAATACCAACAATCTCATTTACTTTTCTAATTGATCTACATTTCGCATAATGTTTTGGAGATTACTTTCATATTGCTCAAGTTGTGGACGTTGTGTTTCTGAAGCTACCTCTAGTGCATTTTGAATTTGTTCATATGCTTCCTGAACCTCTTGGCGTAATTCTTTTAAATCATGACCGTAGTTTGGATCATTTTTCACAATGTTGTTAAATGCATTTTCTGCTTGTGTAACGCCTTGCTGCGCTGCTTGAAAAGCTTGTTGCTTATCTTTATGATATGGCATTATACAATCCCCTTTCCATAATAGTTAGTCCCACTTATCTTTACCTTTTTTTCTAAAAACATTCTCGTATAAATTTGCAAACTTCTCTCATTCTAAAAAGAAAGAGGAGGTGTCACAGACAATGAGCAAAAACAATCGTGAAGCGAAAGAAAAAAAAGGACAACCCGAACCATTAAGCGGATCTCATAAAGTAAAAAACCGTAACCATTCACGCCAAAAACATCATGCACATCATGATATGTAAAACACAAAATGCACACTAGCTACCTTTTCCACATACAATGTTTATATTTTTCCATTTATTCTTCACCCCTACTTCATTCATGCATAACATAGTATGAATTGAGATTTTACGGAGGGTGTCTTACATGGGCAAGAAAAAGAAGGATTGTCTTTTTCATGTTGATGGTTTCGAAGAATGGATGGATCAGTTTTGTTCTGATTCTTGTAGCAACTTTAGTTTCCCAAATCAAATTCATATTGACCTTTGTGAAACGGAACAAGAATACATTTTGGAAACAGATGTACCAAATGTAAAAGAACAAAATGTAGTCATTAAAAAGATGAAGACAGGCCTAAACATTTGCATACTTCATAAAAATATTTCTTTGCAGAGAATCATTCCTTTACCCGATAATATTATTTATAAAAAGATGCTAGCCTGCTTAGAGAATGGATATTTAGCCATTCATATTTCCAAAAATGAAGTTGCTCATAAACATGAGGAAAAAGTTCTTTTTCAAATTGAGAATTAAAATAAAGTAAAACTTTAACCAACAGGAGTTTTACTGCCCGTTAATAGCGGGATAAATACAAAAATAAGCCCCAGCAGGTGACTGGGGCTTATTTTATTTCGCATGTAATTCTATATTAGAATTTCCATCATATCTTTTTTTCAATAAACTTTTCGTAACTAACAGCACTGGAAACGCTACAGTTGAAAATATAGCTAGCGCTGAAAATACTACAAACCCATTTTGGTACCCGTAATAATCGAGAAGTACGCCCCCAAACCACGGACCAATTACTGCTCCAATTCCCGAAAAGCCCATCGCCCCGAAATATGTTCCTTTTAGATGCGCGACAGCAATATCATCAATAAATACATCCGTCATTGAAAACATTAAGACTTCTCCAATTGTAAAAATAATTGTGCAAATGGCAGCACCTAGCGTAGATTCTATTATTCCAAATCCAAACAATCCTCCGCTCACAAATAAAGTTCCAACCATAATGGATACTAACGGTGTATACTTTTTACATATTTGAATAACAGGGTATTGAATTACGACTACAACAATCGCATTTAAAGCTAACATATATGAAAATACTTTCACTCCATCCTGGAATATATGTGCATTTGCAAAATATTGAGATACCGTCGTCGTCAAATGTGAAAAACCACAATTACTCAAAATAATACCGACTAAAGCAACTAAAAATACTATATCTTTTCGCAATATACGCATTGCATTTAGCATTGTAACAGGTTTTTCTGTACTCACTTTCTTTTTTTCCATTGGATACTTCTTAAATTGGAACGCTAGTATAGCTGTATATAGAATATATACCCCAGCTGCTACTAAAAAAGGAATTGTTGATTTTGCACTTCCAATCTGTAGTCCAACAATTGGTCCAATTGCAACTCCAACATTTATTGCACCATATCGCAAGTTATAGACGAGTAACCGATACTCAGGCTTTGTTAAATCTGATAATAATGCTCTTGATGTTGGCTCAAAAAACGACCTACATAATCCATTTAAAGCGTTTAATAAAAAGAAACTTAAAACATGATCTGCAAGTGAAAAACCTATAAACACAAACATCCAAACAATCATGGACCAGAGCATAATCATTTTCCGGCCAAATCGATCTGATAAATTCCCTCCGATAAAACTAGCAAAAACACCAACAAGTGCACTCGTTCCAATAATAGCACCAGTCATTCCAGCTGATACACCTTTAACAGTCGTTAAATAAATCGCTAAAAAAGGGATACTCATTGACGTGGCGAACCTCGCAAATAAAGTCCCTATTATAATTGTCATTCCTAACGGATGAATATTTTGTAACTTCCCCTTCATCTTAAAAACCTACTCTCCCTGTTATCACATAAAAAAAGAAAGCAAAGGATCTGCTCTCTTTTCCCTTTTTATACTTGAGTTGTTGATACCCGAGCTGTTCTCGTTATATCCATATCTATGCCATATGTAAACTGTAATTCTTTACAAACATCTTTAATTAAAATTGCTACATTATACTTTTCATTAAATTGTAAAACGATGTTTTCTACTTCTTCATATGTATACTTATATTCTCCTGTAATAACACTTTTTAGATCAAAGCATTCATTTATACAAAGTTGCACAAGCAGCTGGTCATATTTCTCGATTACATCTTCTTTCTTCCACATTACCTCTTTTACATATAACCGATCAAACTTCACACTTTCTCGATTACAATCCGTTAAAATCCGGGTCATTTCATTTAATTCTCGATACAATTCAGAAATATTTTTGCTTAAACTAAGCAGTTTATCTACGCCATTTTCATATAACATATTCATTCCACCCCCGCATTTTCTTTTTCTTATTATAGCAAGAAAATTCTAAAAAAAGCTTCTTTCTTCTGAAATATTAGGAAACTAATTTCGATTGCTTTACAATGAAACTAGTGAACACGAAAGGGGAAAGAAAATTGGAGCAAAAATTATATTACACTGACGCTTATAAACAAGACTTTACTACAAAAGTTATAAAGCAAGATTATGATAAAGACGGTAACTTATACGTTGTTTTAAACGAAACGGCATTTTATCCGACAGGCGGCGGACAACCACATGACACTGGAACTTTAAATGGTATTGCTGTACTCGATGTTGAAGAAGTCGATGAAGAAATCCGCCACTTCATTACAGAACAATTACATACAGAAGAAGTAGAAGGTAAAATTAATTGGGAGCGTCGTTTTGATCATATGCAACAACATGCAGCTCAACACATTTTATCTGCTGCTTTTTGGGATCATTTTAACATACCTACGATTGGATTCCATCTTGGTAGAGAAACGGTAACAATTGATTTAGAAACAGAAAATCTGCATACAGAAACAGTTGAAAAAGCAGTACAAATTGCAAACAATATAGTTTTTGAAAACCATCCAATCCGTATAGAGTGGATGAACTTAAAAGAAGCGAAAACGTTACCCCTTCGTAAAGAACCGACTATGACTGAAAATATACGCGTTGTTATGATCGAAAACTTTGATTATAACGGCTGTGGCGGAACACACCCGAAACGTACTGGTGAAGTAGGTCCTATTCAAGTTCTTAGCTGGGAACGCAATAAAGGTGGCATACGACTAATGTTTATCGCTGGCTGGCGCACACTAAAACTTGTGGGGCAACAGCAACAAATTATGAAGGATGTTTCCAAACAATTAAACAGTAGCGAAAGTGATATTTCAGCAAAAGTAGCACAACTGCTTACTTCTCAAAAAGAAAACGAAAAAACAATACAAACAATGACTGAAAAATTATTATATGCAGAGGCAAACGAACTACTTCAACACCCTACCGAAATACATGCTGGCATACTTATTTCTAAAATGTTTACAAATCGTTCTATGCAAGAAGTCTCAAAGCTTTCTGCTATTATTACAGAACAACAAGAGCACGCCATTACATACTTTGTCATTGAAAATGATGACAAACTACAATGCATCCTTGCTTGCGGAAAAACAGTCACGCTCGATATGAATGCTCTGTTAAAAAAGGCACTTCCTACAATCGAAGGAAAAGGCGGCGGAAATAAAAAGAGTGCGCGCGGCGGCGGAAAAGCGGTTATGACTGGGGATGAGTTTTTAAATCAACTTGTTTCTTCTTTACAGTCAGCAGTGTAAAACATGTTTATGAAGGATAGCTAACGGCTATCCTTCAACTATATTTACAGGCCTACATTTTGTTTCAAGCCTTGATAACTCCCTGCATTTGCAAACCCTTCATTTACCAATTTTATAAAAGTTTCCGAAAAACCATAATGACTTAATTCGTTAATCGGTACCATTTGCACATCATGAATTGGATTATGATCAAACTCATTAGAAGGTAGCGTAATTTCTCCCTCGATCCTTTCAAGCAGAAACGTAATATGTAATAAAGATGGCCTAACATCTGGTTTATCACAAACATAGAGTAGCTTCTTAATTTTAACTTCTAACCCTGTTTCTTCTCTCATTTCTCGAATCATCGCTACTTCTAACGTTTCACTATTCTCTACCCTTCCCCCAGGTAAAGACCAATTGCGATTAGCTACTTTTTGGTTTACTAGCAATAACTTTTCATCTTCAATTAAAATTCCAGTTACACGAACTTGCATTACATTTTCCATATATAATCTCCTCTTCCCGTTATATTTACAAATTAATCCTTCCACAAAAAGAACATACGTTTTATAATTAAAGAAAATTATGGAAGAAAGAAGTTGTTACATTCATGCGTCCACCTTTAACAAAGTTTATATCACTTGAAGATTTCCAAAACTATTATTGGTTAAAAGCAGAACTCCAAACATTTTGTCGTGAGCATGGTTTGCCAGCTAGTGGCTCTAAGATTGAAATAACCGAGCGTATCTCACATTATTTACATACTGGTAAAATATTAAAAAACAGCTCTGTTCAAAAGGTGAGTAAAGCTTCCCTCCCTTATAAAGACCTTTCTCTTCAAACAATTATTACTAACAATCACCGCTGTAGCGAAGGTGTTCGTGCTTTTTTCAAAGAAAAAATCGGAGCAAACTTCCGCTTTACAGTAGCTCTTCAAAAGTTTTTTAAAGAAAATGTTGGCAAAACATATGAAGACGCGATAACGTTTTGGTATGAAGAGAACGAACGAAAAAAAGATCCTACTTATAAAACAACTATCAGCCCGCAGTTTGAATACAATCGCTTTACTCGCGACTTTTTCGAAGATCCAAATAACAAAGGGAAAACAAAAGCTGATGTTATCGCTGCTTGGAATGAAATAAAAGCAAAACCTGGTAGCAATGCTTATGTTCCTCAAAAAGTAGAAAACTAGTTCCTTTCTAGTCTTCTACTTTCTCAAATAATAAAGCAAGCCCTATTCCGCCCCCAATTCCTAACGTCGTAATTCCATACTTCATATACTCTCTTTGCGCTTGATAAAACAAACGTGTTACAAGCATAGCCCCAGATGCACCGTACGGATGACCGAGCGCAATTGCACCACCATTTACATTTAATTTCTCGTACGGAATTTGTAACGTCTTTGCACAAGCAACAACTTTTGAAGCAAATGCTTCATTTATTTCAAAATAATCAATGTCCTCTACTTTCATATTCATTTCGTTTAGTAATTTGTTCACCGCAAATATTGGACCAGTCCCCGGAAGGTTGGGATCTACTCCAACTACAGCACTGCGAACAAAACGAAGAACAGGCTTGTATCCTAATTTTCGAGCTTGCCGCTCTTCCATTACAAGAACTGCACATGCCCCATCATTTACACCACATGAATTCCCTGCCGTTACTGTACCATTTTGTAAAAATGCAGGTTTTGTTCTTTTAATCATTCGTTCATAATTCATTTCTAGCTTTATAGATTCATCTAATAATCCATTAAAAGACGTTATTTCATCATGTATATATCCTTTTTCTAACGCTTGCAGTGTTCGTTTATAACTGAGGCAAGCATACTCGTCTTGCATTTCTCTCGTAATGTTATCACGTTCTGCAACATATTCAGCCGCTACCCCCATACTAGGATCGCCAATTGTTTCCGGTGAGAATCGCGCTCTATTTTGAAAAGGTGACGTACTTGTACTCTCTACTCCTCCTGCAATATAACAATTACCTGCCCCGCCTTGAATGAAATGACATGCGGTGCGAATCGCTTCCAATCCGGCACCACATTGCCGATCAATTGTTACTCCCGGAATATGATAACCAAGTCCTGCTTCTAAAGCAGATAATCTCGCAATATTCCCTCCTGGTCCCACAACATTCCCTAATATAACATCGTCTATTTCTCTCTCAATCCCTTTACTTAAAAACGTAAGGAGTGGTGCTGCTAATTGCTGAACTTCATAATCTTTTAACATCCCATTCTCCTTGCCAATGGGTGTTCTTTTCGCCTCTACAATAACTGCCCTATTCATATATTTTCTCCCGTTTTTCAATCATACTTTTTGCTACCATACGAGCAATCTTTCCACTATTTGTATAAGGTATTTCATCTACAAAATGCCATTCTTTCGGTATTTTAAACGAGGATAATCGTTGTAAGCAAAAACTCTTTAATTGTTGCCTCGTAGCACTTCCTTTGACGATGGCGACAGGCTTTTCACCCCAATAACTATCATTCACACCAACTATAACTATTTCATCTACAGCTGGATGTTCATGTAATACACTTTCTATTTCTTCTGGAAAAATATTAATTCCTCCAAATAAAATCATATTCTTTTCTCTACCTACAATATATATAAAGCCTTCTTCATCTTCATAGCCTACATCTCGCACTGTCATCCAGCCATCTACATTCAATTCTGGAACTACAATCCCACTTAATATGTAACCCATAAAAAACTGATCACTTTTCACATAAACAGTTCCTACCTCACCTTTCTGTACTTCTTCACCTGCTCCATTACATATTCGAACTTGCACATTGTGACAAGGTTTCCCTACTGAATTTGGCCTTCTTTCACTCTCTTCATCAACTAATGCTGTTACAAAACTTAGTTCCGATGCACCGTAAAATTCATATTTTTGCGCATAAGGAAATATACTCTTTATTTTTTCTTTCGCCTCAGCTTCCCATTTCGCTCCTGACGAAATAATTTTCAATGTATTTTCTATTACTCTTTTTTCTTTATATAAAGATTCTAGCATTGTCGGAACTGTATACATGACCGAATTTTTTTCCGTTTCTAACTTATCCAACACTTGATTTGGAATAAACTTTCTCATAATATGCACCGTTTGTCCTATATATAATGCACTTATTGCCCCGTATAAAAAAAGAGAATGAACGAGCGTTCCAGCTATTAAAATAGAATCTTCCTTTTTCATATGAAAGTCATGTACATTACAATCAAAGCTATGAATCCACGATTGTTGTGCACGTAAAAATGCTTTTGCCTTTCCAGTCGATCCTGATGTAAACCCCATATAAAAAGGAGCATGTTGTACATTTTCTACAGGATAATATGCAGGCAGTTTGTTCTCTATCATTCTTTTCCACTCATCAATTTCTATTACTCTTCCTTCCTCTCCCGATATATCATTCAACTTATATCGTTCCGTCACAATCATATCCGGATTACTGATTACTAGTCTTTCCTTTAGCTCATCCTTTTTCCATTTTATATCTAATGGCACACAAACCCATCCGGCCATAGCAGCACCAGCAAATAGTTGTAAAAACTCGATACGATTTTCTAATACAATTGCTATCGTTTTATTCTTTGACTTTTTTTCATCCAACCAGCTTGCTACTTTACACACTGACTCAAACCACTCTTTATATGTTAAAACTCGATCATTTTCCTTTATTGCTATTTTATTCGGTTGTAAGGAAGCATGCTTTTTATATTCTTTTGTAATCCCCATATGAGACGTCCTTTCTCTTAAAAATAATAAAAAGAAACACGCAATGAGCGTGTTTCTTCTCTTTTTCATCCCGCATTTGTATATTTCCCACTCTTTAAAGCAGGCGTAATAATATGTTTCAATGAACGGTGTAATTTTGTTACAAGAACTGCTGCAATAATTGCTTTTATACAATCCCCTGGTAAGAACACAGCACTTACTTTCATCGTCTGCCATATAGAAATATCCATTACGAAAGCTTGTACAATAATACCAAATACATAAACTACGAAAATACCACCAATTATATTAATGCATAATACTTTTATTATAGAAACTTCACGTAAACACTCAATTAAATAACCAATGACAAACGCTCCAGCAATATAACCAAGTAAATATCCTGCACTTGGCCCAACAAATACACTAAGACCACCGCGTCCACCAGCAAGTAATGGTGCTCCAACTCCTACTATAAGTAAGAAAACAAGTTGACTTAATGCACCAAGACGTGATCCTAACAGCCCACCAGCAAGCATAACACCAAGTGATTGTAATGTAATTGGAACTGGTGTAATAGAAAGAGCAATCGGAGGTATTAACCCTAACACTCCCATAATAGAACTAAATAAAGCGACGAAAACTAAGTTTTTTGTATTCATATTTGCTTCTCCCATTTGTAAACTGAAAATAATTTTCGGATAACATATTATAGAAGTTATATTATATTTCTATCTAGAATTTGTCAACTTGTTTTCATAATAGGTTTACAAATATGAATTCCATTATTCCCCTTTACGCAAATGCTCAAGTTCTTTCCGAAGCGCTTGTTTTAAAAACTTCCCAACAGATGTTTTCGGTATTTCTTCCATAAATACAATATCGTCTGGCAACCACCACTTTGCAAACTGCGGTTTTAAAAACGCATATATTTCTTCTTTTGTTACTGTACTATTTTTCTTTTGAACAACGCAGGCAACTGGTCGCTCTTGCCACTGCGGATGAGGAACGGCAACGACAGCTGCTTCAAATATAGCATCATGTGCCATTAAAGCATTTTCAAGGTCCACTGAGGAAATCCATTCTCCCCCACTTTTAATAACATCTTTCGTACGGTCAACAATTTTCACGCAACCTTCCTCATCGACTGTGACAACATCTCCTGTATATAACCATCCATCACGAAAACCTTCGACAGTACGCTCATCGTTATAATAGCTTTCAGCGATCCATGGTGCTCGTAAACAAAGTTCTCCCATCTCTGTACCATCCCACTTCACTTCACCATTTGTACCGACTACTTTCATCTCTACACCAGGTACAAGATACCCTTGTTTTGATCGAATTTCTAATTGCTCTTCATACGATAATTCTGTTTCATAACTTTTTAAACGCGCAAGTGTTACGAGTGGGCTCGTTTCCGTCATACCATATGCATGGATGAAAGGAACATTATGTTTCTGTTCAAATGCTTTAATAACACTTTTCGGTGCAGCTGCACCACCACATAGTATTCTCGTCATACTAGATAAATCGTAACTATTATTTTCTAACTCTTGTAATACACCGAGCCAAATTGTCGGCACACCAGCAGCTAACGTCACTTTTTCAGATTGGATCATTTCTAATAAAATTTTTGGTGTAAACATCGGTCCTGGAAGAACTTGTTTTGATCCAAACCACGTAGCAGCGAAAGGAAGTCCCCAAGCATTCACATGGAACATCGGTACAATCGCCATTGCTGCATCACTTTCCGATAAAGCAGCTGTATCCGCTAAACCAAGTGCCATACAATGCAATACAGTACTACGATGCGTATATACAACACCTTTTGGATTTCCTGTAGTCGCCGACGTATAACACATACCAGCAGGTGTGTTTTCATCAATATCTTTTACAAATTGGAAATTTGGATCGCCTTCTTCTAATAGCTTTTCATAATGATATACAGGTTCTAGCGTAGTATTTGGAAGTTCATCTTTATCAGTCATAATAATGTAAGCTTGTACAGCTGATAGTTGTGATTGAATATTTTCAACGAGCGGTACGAGATCTTCATCTATAAGTAGAATGCGATCTTCTGCGTGCTGAATAATATATGAAATATGTTGAGGAGATAAACGAATATTAATTGTGTGCAAAACAGAAGCAATACCTGGAATAGCAAAATACGCTTCCACATGTCGATGATGATTCCACGCTAACGTTCCTATACGCTCGCCTTCCTTAATTCCTAACTTTTTTAACGCACTGGAAAGCCTTCTCGTCCTTTCACCTAACTGCTTATACGTTAACGTCGTAATTGTATCATGTGTCCGTGAAACAATTTCTTTCTTTGAAAACAATTTTTCTGCTCTTTCCATCATAGAACTAATTGTTAGCGGTACATTCATCATCATATTGGTTATATCCCCCTTTAAAGCGTTTTCATTTTTCGTTTATTATAACAGACTCTCGTAAATAATTACGACATTTTTCTGTATTTTCTGAATTATTTCTTTGGAAATAATTCAGAAAATACTAAGAGAAAATATACTAAAATTCCTTCTTACGATATATAAATACCGAAATAACAAAAGAAAAGATATATATGATAACGCCAAATATTGTATATAGAATTGAAACGTATACAGATAAATTTAAATTTGATATTGGAAATTGTCCTATTAAATAGCCAATTACACTTTGTAATCCAAAATAAATAACAAGTCCCCCACATGCGCCTCCAATTGTAATAGCATCAGATTTTTCTGCTCCAAAAATATAGAGGAGTGGATAGGCTATTGCTCCGGCATTAAGGATGATGAACGTCCCTAAAGAAACACTCTTAAATATATCATCATCAATTAGCGTATCTGAAACTGAAGCATGTACGTAAAATATGCTATACGATAATAAAGTACCAATAATTACAACTATAAAATAGAAAAGGTAGTGACTTTGCACAATGTTATTTCTAGTAACCGGTAAAGTAAGTACATATTTTTCATAACCCGACTTACTCTCATACTTAATAACTTCAAGTGCAGGAATTGCAGCAAATAAGATAATGAATGTAGCAATTAAACGGTACATTGAAGCATTACCAAAATAAAAAACAAATCCCGATCCTAATATCGCTATTCCCATGAACGTAAAGAAAGTTCGATACACTAGATAATAGTTTGTCAATAATAAACCTTTCATTTATTTTTCACTCCTTGTTAATAAAACACTTATTTCTTCTATCGAAATGGTTCTATGAGCAATCCCATTTGGTAGTTTATGCACATCTGATACAAGTACATTGAAATAAGAACCATTATTCCTTTTCACCACAACTATATCTTTGTTGATTAAAGTTAGTTGTTCCTCATCAACATCTACAATGGCATAATTGTCTAAAACCTTATCCTTTTCTTCATTCAATAAAATTTCTCCATCTTTTATCACAATAAGGTGACTAGCTATTTTTTCTACATCACTCATAATATGTGAAGAAAGTAATATACCACCATTACTTTTATTCACAAAACTTTTTAATTCCTCTAACACCTGCTCCCTAGATGAAGGATCAAGACCTCCCGTCGCTTCATCTAGAATTAATAATTTGGCATTATGTGATAATGCAACAGCTATAGATAGTTTCATCGACATTCCACGGGAAAACCTACCTACTTTTTCATAAGTAGGTAAAGAGAAAGAATGAACTAATCGGTAAAAATTTTCTCTATCCCAAGAGTCAAACATCTTTTCAAAAACCTTATTTAGTTGTTTTATTGTAAGATGAGCCGGGAGATTCATAGCATCAAATACGACTCCAATCTTCCCCTTATTCTTGGCATCTTTATTTATATTTTCTTTACCAAATATTTTGACTGTACCACTATCTTTAGAAATTAATTGTAGTACTGTTTTAAAAGTTGTTGATTTCCCTGCCCCATTGTCACCAATGAATCCAACAATTGATCCAGACGGCACATTGAAAGAAACATCTCTTAAAACAACTTTGTTTCCAAATGATTTACTTAAATTTTCAATTTCTAGAAGATTTGACATCATTACACTCCTATCTTAATTTTTCATAAAAGTATGTTTTTTCCTATTAAAAATTATCCACTTTTTCTCTCACTTTCTTTTTCAGTTTAAAAATAAGACGATTACTATATTCTTTATTTTCTACTAAAATTCGATACACCTCTAATACTCCTAACACACGAACAAAAAGATAGACTCCAATTGCAATAAGTACAACACAGTACGGATAATACTGTACTAATTCTCCTGAAGTGATATGCTTTTTCTCAAACAAAAACGGGATTGCGCCTGCAGCTATAAAACAAAATCCAATGATTATTACTGCTGCATACTTTTTCTTAATAATCGCATATCTGTTTGTCAATTCTTTTAGAAAGTTTTGATCAAATAGTAGTTCTTCCTTTTTCAATACATTGTATCGACTCTCTTCTATCGTTACAGGTACCATCATTGCTCCAATTCCAAGGACAGCAATGATAATGACAAGGAATGTCGACATTGTTGCATTTTCTTTAAATAATAAATACGGAATTGTAGACAAAATAAGTAAACTAAACCCTAACGCTATATATTTTGAAATCTTTTGCCCGTACACTATATACCCTTCTGCCATTTCCTGACTTACATAATAGCCATCCACATTTTCATTACTTTGCTCAGCAGTTTCTTTTAATAAATAGTCGAGTGATACTTCAAATACATTTCCAATCATTATTAACTTTTCAGTTTCAGGAAAACCTTGACCGTTTTCCCATTTACTCACGGCTTGCCTTGTTGTGTTTAATTTTTCAGCTAATGCTTCTTGAGAAAGGCCCTTTTCCTTTCTTAATTTAAAAAGCTTTTCACCAAATCCCATATGTGTGTCCCCCTTTGTTTTCTTACCTAAATTGTATGTAAACATTGCACTTATCTCTATCTTCCTGTGGTTGCACTTTGTCAACTTACGGTTGCGATTGTGTTATATAGCGGTTTTATATACGATTTAGCTATTTTTCTTCTAAGATTGTGGCGTTAATAAATCATTCTCCCTCAATAACCAATTATAACAATTAAAGGTAATTACTGTTATAAAAAAATAAAAACTCCCTTATTCATTTAAAGGAGTTTTCGATATGAAATATTCCAAGAAGGGCTAATTTTCTTTCTCATATTAATTCACAATTTCTTCTATACATTTTTGCATGTTGTGCAACGATTAATAAGCATCCCACACAGTATATGTTGTCATCTCTTTATATAAGGCGTATTCATATATATATAAAATATTACTCCTATTAATTTCTCTAATAAAACCACTTCTCAATAATCATAACGGCTTCTGCTTAAACTTTTCATAATGTCGTACTTTTAATAAAAGGACATTCCCGCAATCTGTACAAATATAAGCATCTACCGGTGAAGATGTGAACATCGTCTCCTTTTTCCGTATTTGTGCATAACCGACAAACTCACCTTCTCCTATATTTTGAGAACCACAATTAGAGCATGTCTGCACGTCTTTCTGTTTCATGAGAGCACCACCTTTAATCTGTTTCTACTCCCTTCGACAGTTCACTTCCATTTCCCTTCCAAAAAACCTCTTATTCTCTTACATTTCAACAGGAATCTCAGAATAAACATCGTATATGTACTATGAAATATATTTATTGACGGAGGAACTTTATGAGTACGATTATGACGTTTAATACAGCTCAAGAAATTGAAAACGCAGAAATACATATGCTCTCTTCTAGATTAACGCTATTACAAGCAATAAACGAAAATCCAATGCAAGTACAAATGAAAAAGTTCGGTAGTGCCACTGCTTTTTCATCAAAAGTAATTGCTGGTCCGGCTTTTAATACGGTAAAAGGTATTACATTTACAAATACAGATGAGTTAGATGAAATTATCTCTTATTATCAATCACTACAAATCCCTTGTCGTTTTGAAATTACACCCGCTCAAGGTACAGCTGAACTATTTCATTACTTATCTGAAAAAGGTTTTTATCAATCTAGCTTCCATACCGCTTTATATAGTATACCGAGAAAAGATCCATCCCTTCTTCCTTCTAACATTTCAGTACGCCAACTAAAAGAAAATGAATTTCATATTTTTGCAGACATATATGTGCGTGGATTTAACATGCCATCCTTTACAAAAGATGGTGTGCGCCAAAATAACGAAATTCTTTATAATAAACCAGGATGGCATTTTTTCATAGCTGAAGTTCAAAATACCCCTGCAGGCATTGGTGTTCTGTACATAAATAATGGGATTGCTTCATTAGCTGCTTCTGCTACTTTGCCAGAATTTCAGCGTAAAGGCTGTCATACTGCCTTAATTCAAAAACGAATTGAGACAGCTATTGAATCCAATTGTCATTTAATAGTCGGACAAGCAAAATTCGGTAGCAGCAGTCAAAATAATATGGAACGTGCCCATATGAAAATTGCTTATACAAAATCAATATGGACTGCAAAAGACATGTAATTAACATTCCTTCTCCTTCCATTACAATCTTATACATTCTATGACAATTCCTTTTCTATACCATTAATCATTTGAATATTCAAACTATATTTGTTAAGCTATTACTAGATACATCATTCAACTTGCAATATGAAAAGAGAACTCTAATCAAACTACAAGGAGGAGAAATGTATGACTAAACATGACCATGGTTTAAAAGAAAAAGTAGAAGGTGCTATTGATAAAGTAAAAGGCGAAGTAAAAGAAGTTGTCGGGAAAGTAACTGACAATAAAAAATTACAAGCTGAAGGAAAATGGGATAAAGTAAAAGGCACTGCTAAAGATACGGTTGGCAATGTGAAAGAAAAAGTACATGAATATAAAGAGCATAAATAATAAAAACACGTTAGATGTATTTTCATCTAACGTGTTTTACTTTATATACATAATGAACCACATAACATATGATATATTTTTATTTCTCTATACTTTTTGTAAGTGGCTCTTTAAAGGCATTTCTATTCCATACAACAAAAACAATAAGAGAAATAATAAAGAATACAACAAGACATATACCCAAATAATCAAAATTAACTACCTGTATGAGATTCCAAAACGGTCCCTGTAAATTATAGCTTTCAATAAGCAAAGATAATAGTTGATATCCCCCTATTAAAAAAGCCGTTATAACAGATATTAAGGTAATTAATACATTATACGAATTTCTTATTCGATTATTTTCCATTGCCCACTTATAATTCGTATTCATGAATGTACTATCTAATGTATCCATCAATGACATTCCTGCAGCAAATAAAATGGGGAAAGCAAATATACTTACAAGTGGAATAGATTGACTTGTTGCAGTTACTGTAGAAAGAGCAATTAATCCAATTTCACTTGCTGTATCAAAACCGAGCCCAAATAAAAAACCGATCATATACAATTGCTTCTGACTATTAATAAAACTAAATAAACGTTGTGCGAAACGATATATAAACCCTAAGTTTTCTGGTTGCTTATCTTCTTGGCTCCGTAACACTTTAATAAGATACAACAGATTGGTAAGACCGATAATAATAAGGAATGTGCTAGAAACGATTGTACCAATAATACCGCCTATAGTAGAAAAACTCTCCATTCCATGTTTTGCCGTTTTTCCAATTAAAGCAATTAATACAATCATCACAAATACTACTGTAGAGTGTCCTAATGAGAAGTAAAATCCCACCCCCTGTGAGTTTTTACCTTTTTCAATTAATTTCCGAACAGTATTATCAATTGCGACAATATGATCACTATCAAACGCATGACGCAATCCTAAAGAATATGCAATAATAGCCATTCCAATTATGCTATTACCTTTATACAGTGCTGGTAATAATAAGAGAATCCCAAGCACATGAAGAAATATAATAATAACAAAAAATTTAGTTGCCTTCTTCAGTTCACTTTTCCACATAGTTACTAGCCCTTTCTACTTTAAATTGAATACTTTTGAAAACGAAAAGTGCCATAATAAAAACTACGATCGTTATAATAGTCGCTAAAATAATTACAAAATTATTTAACACATCTGTATGATTTGTAAGTGTTAACAGAGCTGGTACTGTTGCAGTAATCCAAGATTCAACGAAGCATACAATTCCTACATAAATATGAATCTTCTTTTTCAACCCATCTTGCAGGAAAAATAAAAACCAAAGGAATGCCCAAAAGAACCAAATTATTGTACTTTGTAGGCCTCCACTCTCATGTAATTGATTCACTATTCCCATAACCGTTGCAATGATAGCAACCCAAAGAGAATAGTAACCTACACCTGAAGAATCAAGTTTTAGTATATTTGTAAGACCAACATATAAATAAGTAAAACCAAATAAAAAGATAGTTCCATTAGATAGGATAGTCCACTCATCGGATTGACTTCCTGTAAATAATAAATATAATGGTGTCAAAGTTTGTAGTGCCCCTACAAATAAATTAAAGTACCCTACACTTTTGCTATCAATGAGTTTAAAAGCTGCTAGTGAATTCATAAATAGAACTGCACCAACAAATAATAATCCCACATTAGTCATAGTATCCCCTTCTCCTACTTAATATTTTCGATAGGATGTTAATTCTTCATGCAGACAATTTTCTCTAACAAAACGATGACACTGAAAAAATATAGACTCCATATCCTCTGTATTATGACTAAGTATGCGTATGACAAAGCCTTTACATGTCGTAGAAGCTATTCCAATCTTCATATTGTTAGTGTTAGAAAACGATGTTTTTAATGCTGCAATTAAGTCATTTGTAACGTTCTC
Organism: Bacillus cereus group sp. BfR-BA-01408; assembly: GCF_022663305.1. Classification (NCBI taxonomy): domain Bacteria; kingdom Bacillati; phylum Bacillota; class Bacilli; order Caryophanales; family Bacillaceae; genus Bacillus; species Bacillus cereus group sp. BfR-BA-01408. The sequence goes on from NZ_JAKUFF010000004.1 coordinate 91,613, forward strand.
ATTAATAACTATGAAAGTACCATAATGGGAATATTGATTTAATATTCCCATTTGATCTAATGACTCTTTAAAAGGGTTTAGCAATAAATGATCATATACTACAAGTTTATTTTCCATATATATTTTTGTTAGCGAATCAAAATATTGGTATGTGAACTTCTCCATATTCGGCGACCAGCCAGGCGTAACTGAATCACATAAAATCAATGTAGAATTATTTTGCATATATATATTTGTTTTTTGCTTATATGCTGCGTCCTTGTACATAATTAACGGGTCTGGTAGATATTCCATAGCAGCATTCTGACCAATATAAAAATTCAATTCTTGCAAAGCATAACTATTTGGAGTCTTGTAAACTTTCGTTGCGGATTGGCTTGTTATATATGTTTTCGCATCTTTACCAACATTTATATTTATAGAATAGAAATCTCCTTTTAAATAGCCTCCACCAGAATTCATAATATAGTAATATGCTCTACCATACTTGTCCAAATATATCGGCTGCGTTACTTTTAAGGCATCTTTATGATAAACCTTAATAGGTACGGTTTTATCTCTCTTTTCCATCACATCAATGTTTAAGACACCTGTAGGAGATTTCATTTTTTCAATCCTTCTAACATAATGTTTTGTCGCATCCAATTTATTAATTCTTGTAAACCTTCCTCATCCTTCAAATTTGTAAAAAAGTATGGTTTATTATGTCGGTAATGTTTTGTATCCTGCTCCATAACTCCAAGATCTGCCCCTACATAAGGTGCCAAATCCGTTTTATTAATTACAAATACATCAGATTTAATCATTCCTTGCCCACCTTTCCGTGGAATCTTTTCTCCCTGCGCCACATCAATAATATAAATTGAAAAATCCACTAGCTCCGGACTAAATGTGGCAGCTAAATTATCACCCCCACTTTCAATAAAAATAATATCTAAATTATTATGTCTAATCATGAGTTCTTCAATTGCTTCAAAATTCATAGAAGCGTCCTCTCGAATTGCTGTATGTGGACACCCTCCTGTCTCTACACCAATAATTCTATCTTCTGGTAAAACACCTGTTTTCAATAAAATCTTTGCATCTTCTTTCGTATAAATATCGTTTGTAATTGCTGCAATTTCATAATCTGTATTTAGATGTTTTGTTAACTTTTCAACTAACATTGTTTTCCCAGCACCTACCGGGCCACCGATACCAATTTTAATAGGCTTTATCATTTTATTTTTCCTCCCTATGACATGAAGACCCTTACATTTACATCTTCATGTTGCATTTGATTTATTTCGAATTCAGGATCATTCAATCCAAAATCATCTAATGAAAGTATTTGAATTCTATCAATAGATTCACAGATTAATCCATGACATTCTTGTAATAGTTTTTGACCGTCTGTTTGTCCAAGAGGAATGGCTCTCACACCGTTTTGAATTATACTTCCAACACTTGAGTATAAGAAAACTAAGAGGGTTTCTTCTATTGTCATTTTCAATTCCGCTCCTAATATTCCATATACGATACTCGGATGACCTTGTAATTTATTACCTATAATATTTTCTTTATATATATTTAAATTTACAAATGAAAACAATTCACACAATAATTTAGAAGTACTTTTACTAATCATTCTATTTGCTTTTCTACATTCAAAAGGCAATGTTTGTGCTGTTATTAAATCATCTAAAAATGTAATTTGTTCTCCCTCATTATTCTTAATTGCTTCGTAAGTATATTTGCAAATTAAGCCGTCCGTGTATGTTAATTGCACTTTTATATATCGATTCATCCATTTGAAAAATCCGGCTTTATTTGTAACTTGTCCCTCTTGAATAAACGTTTCTAATCCAAAAGAGTGACTAAAACTTCCTGTTGGGAAGTTAGAATCACTAATTTGGAGTAGGTTAAGTAGGTTAAATATGTTTGTGTGAAGCATGCTTGAACGGTTTTGGTAATACTCTATTTTCTTTTTGATAAGGAACACCTTCCTTTTTAAGTAAATCTTCTACTAAGTAGTCATTCGCCAAAATCATGCACCCTTCATCGAATTGTGCTGGTAAATGTCTATTGCCTAAGTTATGAGCAATGATTCCCATTTCTTTTATTGATGTTGGAGTAATTACAATTACTTCTTCTGGTAATACTTCAATATATACAATTCGATTTTCATCTTCATATAAAATATCACCGTTCTTTAATGTTTCTCCACTACCTAAAGACACCCCAATTTCAAAACCAGATTCTGAATATAGTTTCTGAACCCTCTTCAGTAAAAGCTCACTAGAAATCAATATTTTATCAAGATGCTTTTTTGTATTTGAAAAATCATCCATATTGCATACGTTGTTATTAATTTTTTCAATAATCATTTTATCTCCCCCGTTATATCAAAATAAAAAATATCTTTGAGCCATAGGTAGTACATCTACTGCTTCACACGTGATTACTTTTCCACCAACTTTAACTTCATATGTCTGCGGATCCACTTCAATTTCTGGTGTTGCATTATTTAGCTTCATATCTTGCTTCGAAATCTCTCTCGTATTTTTAACAGGTAATACAACTTTATTTAAACCTAATTTGTCTTTAATATTATTCTCATAAGCTACTTTCGATACAAATGTAATCGAACTGGACTGTACTGCTTTTCCATATGCACCAAACATCTTTTTTTCATAATATGGTTGTGGTGTAGGAATCGAAGCATTCTCGTCTCCCATTAATGCCATCACCACCATCCCGTTTTTCAAAACCATATCTGGCTTAACACCAAAAAATTGCGGATCCCATATTACAAGGTCAGCGTACTTTCCTACTTCAATAGAGCCGACATATTCTGAAATCCCATGTGTAATAGCTGGATTAATTGTATACTTCGCTATATAGCGTTGAATTCTATTATTATCGTTATATTCTTTATCTCCCTCTAAACTACCAATCTGCTTTTTCATTTTATCGGCGGTTTGCCAATTGCGAATAATAACCTCTCCAACCCTTCCCATCGCCTGTGAGTCAGAGCTAATCATGCTGAAAACCCCTAAATCTTGCAAAATATCCTCTGCCGCAATTGTTTCTTTTCGAATTCTTGAATCTGCAAACATTACATCTTCTGGAATATTGGCTTTTAAATGATGACATACCATAAGCATATCTAAATGTTCATCCAGCGTATTCACTGTATATGGCAAGGTCGGGTTCGTTGAAGATGGTAAAATATTATTTAGTGCAGCAATCTTTATAATATCTGGTGCATGCCCACCTCCAGCCCCTTCAGTATGGTACGTATGAATAACACGATTATCAATAGCTTTTATCGTTTCTTCCACAAAACCACATTCATTTAACGTATCGGTATGAATAGCGACTTGAATATCATATTTATCAGCAATCTGTAACGAGTGATTAATTGCGGAAGAAGTCGCTCCCCAATCTTCATGAATTTTCAATCCGATAGCCCCTGCAAATATTTGTTCTTCCAAGGCAGGTAGACTTGAACTATTTCCTTTCCCTAAAAATCCAAGGTTTATTGGAAAAGCTTCTGCTGCTTCTAGCATTTTTCTTAAGTTCCAAGATCCAGGTGTTATTGTAGTTGCCTTAGTCCCTTCTGCCGGTCCTGTTCCCCCACCAATTAAAGTTGTTATACCTGAAGCTAATGCTGTATCAATTTGTTGTGGGGATATGAAATGTACATGTGTATCGATACCTCCAGCTGTAACGATTTTTCGCTCACCAGAAATTACTTCCGTCGATGTTCCAATGATGATATCAATATTATCCATAACCGAAGGATTACCACTCTTACCAATTGCTGAAATTTTCCCATCTTTTATACCAATATCCGCTTTATATATTCCCGTATAATCAATAATAATTGCATTCGTAATAACAACATCCACAACCCCCTGTTCCCTTGTAAGTTGTGAATTTTGTCCCATACCATCCCTAATTGATTTTCCTCCGCCAAAGACAGCTTCATCACCATATACAGTGGCATTTCGCTCAATGTGTGCGAATAATTGTGTATCCGCTAAACGAATAGAATCTCCTGTAGTTGGACCGTATAAATCAGCATATTGTTTACGTGACATCTTAAAACTCATGCTATCTCCCTCTTTTTGTGTAAGATTGAATATCGCCATCCACTTTATTTTTAAATCCATACACTTTTTGTTCCCCGGAATATGGAACTAATTCAATCGTTTTTTCATCTCCAGGTTCAAATCTTACAGCTGTACCCGCTGGAATATTTAAGTGTTGTCCAATTACTACACTACGATCGAATTTTAATGCCTCATTCACTTCATAAAAATGGTAATGAGATCCAATTTGAATAGGTCTATCTCCCTGATTTAACACCTTAACTTTCGTTACTTTTTTATCTCCATTACATACTATGTCTTCTTTCGCAAGAATATATTGCCCTGGAATCATAACATTCACTTCCTTTAATGAATTGGTTGATGAATAGTTACTAATTTTGTTCCATCAGGAAAAGTTGCCTCGACTTGAATATCTGATATCATGTCTGCAATACCATCCATAACATCTTCAGCACTTAAAATATTTTTTCCAAGCTCCATTAATTCCGCCACATTTTTACCATCTCTTGCTCCTTCCAAAATTTCATACGTAATAATAGCGATACTTTCTGGATAGTTTAACTTAAGCCCCCTCTCCTTTCGTCGATAAGCTAAATCAGCCGCAACAACTACTAGCAGTTTATCAATTTCTCTTGGCGTTAATCTCATTACGCTCTCCCTTTCTGAAGTATTTTAAAACTAAGAATATTCTAAAAACAAAAGGTGTATTTTCAATGTCCTTCCCGTGTTTTCTCCATGTTTTTTCTATCAATCAAATAAAAAAAGACTAGAATTTCTAGTCTTTTTTATTTCCCTTCATTCTTCTCTAACACATACAAGTCTTCTTCAATATTAGATAATTTCTCTATTACAAGCTTTCTAGCATCTCCAATTGCTTGATTGTATGCAAATGGTCCTACTAATTTAATCATTTCTTCTATTAAACGCTCTGCTTGGAAGCGTCCAATTTCATCTAAATCTTCTTCAACGAAAAATTGCTGAATTTGTGCTACTAGCTCTTCTTTTTTATCATTTGGTATTTTTATATTCATCATCATTTGTTACTCCTCTATATTTATGATAGTACGTTTCTTAACTCTACCATAGAAAAACGCTTTCCAGGACAAGTTTTTGTAACCCCTTCTAGCTCTCTATGACCAAGTATATTTTCTTTCTTTATAGCAAACTGCTTCATAAACATTTTACATAAAGAATATAATGCATTCATTTGTGCAGGAGTTGGATCGTATTTATCAAAATTACCTGTCATACATATTCCAATTGTATCCCTATTATTATCTTTCGCATGTGCTCCAATATGTAAACCTCGTCCTTCAACTATGGTTCCATCTTCTTCAATAAAATAATTGTAACCAATCCCGCTCCATCCTCTTACTTTTTGATGAAACTCATGTGTTTGATATACATCCCATCCATCTTCGGATGTATGGTGGATAATCAGTTTATTCACTTTTTCTAAAGGAACTAATTCATCTTGAAAGGTTAAATTAACACATTTAATTTCCATTTGAACATCCTCCCTTAAAAATCAATCATCATCATTGTTTTATCATCTGGTCTTATTCTCTTTTCTCCTTCTAGCTTTTCGATAATTGCTACATATTCACTTATACTATTCTTTCTTATATATGCAACAGCTTGTTCGAGCGACCAATCTGGGTGGAATAATCCGTCTGAACAAATAAAAATGCCGCTCACTTCATCTATATGTAATTCACCATGCTGTAAATAATGTATCGCTTCTTTCATTCCGTTTGCAACGGAATACCCGCCCTGCATATTTGCAAGATAACGATTATATTTTAACTGTTCTCGCACATCTTGAAAAACATGTTCTTCTAGTACAGATAACCCTTGTTTACGATCTTCTTCTCTCTTCTTTTTTGCTCGTTTGCTAATTCCTTCAACTGTGTCTTTCGTTAATACTTGTATTGTTCCATTTCGAAGTATTGCGACAATCATACAGTCCCCTAACTGTGCGTATTCAATTTTCTCTCCACCTATTTGAACTGCCGCAATACATGTGCACCACAAATGCTCTTTTTTTCTCGTATCTACCTTATATTCTAACATTTTTCTTTGCAATGCTTCATTTGCTTTTGCAACTGCAACTGGTAAACTATGATTTTCACGTAATGAAGCAAAATAACTTGCAAATAAATGCGAAGCGATGTATGCTCCATTATGTCCCTGTTCATCACGAAACGGGACGAGAGGTGTTGCACCGTCACATACACCATATATCTTATTTTCTTCATTACAAAAATAAGAATCCTCACATTCTTGCTTCAACGGGCTTTTCTGTTGATATGTTTTTATCTTCACAACTGTATCCCCTTTCAAATGATAAAATACTCAAATTCTTTTGATTAATCAAATTTACCGAAATAAACTGTTTTTACCCAAAACTTTCAATATCATATATAATCTTGAAATAATATGAATTTTTTAGTGAAGGACGGGAAAGAGATGGTCAGATTTCTTGGTGTTATTATTGGTTCTATTATTATTGCGATTGCCTTTAATCTTTTCCTTATCCCCCACAAAATTTTAAGTAGTGGAATTGGCGGAATTGCTATTATTTTAGGGATTGTAACTCCTGTAAACACAGGTATTATTAACTTTGTATTAAACTTACCTATCCTTATTTTAGGATACATAGGCCTTGGAAAAAAAGTAATTTTTAACACGATTGTCTCTGTTATTGTATTATCTGTTGCATTATACTACGTTCCAGTAAAAGTCGTAGCAACAGATCCACTTTTATCTTCCATCTTTGGTGGTGTCATTGCCGGAGCTGGTATCGGTCTTGTTTTTAACTGTAATGGATCAACTGGTGGATTTGATATTATCGGTATGTTGTTGTCTCGCAAAAGAGACATTAAACTTGGTGGATTCCTTATTATTTTAAATGCAGTCGTTGTTATTATTGCAGGATTCTTCTTCACTTGGGATGTTGCCCTTACAAGCTTACTTTCCATTTATGTAACTGGTAAAGTTATCGATGCTATTCATACGAAACATCGAAAGGTTACACTTATGATTGTAACAAATGAAGCGGAAAAAATGAAAAAACAACTTCTTTCAACTGTTGTACGTGGCATTACATTACTTGATGGCGAAGGTGCTTATTCTAGCGAAAAGAAACGTGTACTTATGACCGTTGTTTCTCGAGAAGAATTAGCAAGTATGAAATTAACAATTTCTGAAATTGACCCTCATGCATTCGTTAACATTACCGAAACGGTTGAAGTATTAGGATTGTTTAGAAAAGGTTAAAAAACTAGGTGGATTTCCACCTAGTTTTTATTTTCCATAAATTCAATTCGATTTCCGAACGGATCTGATACGTAAAATCTAATTACATCTGGACGTGCATGGTCATCTATTACTTCCATACCTTGCTTTATTAACTCTTGTTTAAATTCATCAATTTTTAAAACATAAAAAGCTGGATGCGCCTTTTTTGCTGGCTTGAAGTTTTGCTCAACTCCGATATGAATCTCTTGATTTCCACACTTAAACCAACATCCACCACGTTTCTTTAATTCCTCTGGCTTCGGAATTTCCTCCATACCTATTTTTTCACCATAAAATTCTCGTGCTTCTTCTTCACACCCTACAGGCGCAGCTACTTGTACATGATCGATCCCTTGAATATAATTTTTCATTTTCTCTCCCCCTCCTCTATCCTAATATTATAAGGAAAACCTACTCCTGTAACTTACAAAAGGTTTATAAAACAATATAAGCTCCCCTTATTACTACCCTACATTCACTTTGCGAAAAATAAAGAAAACAAAATTTATTCTATAACTTCCATTTTTTATAGAAATACACATTACATCTATATTATAGTTATGAATAGACAAATCTTTTTAGATGCTATTTGTACGGAGGAACTATTATGAGTCGTAAAAAATATTCATCAACTCAAAGAAAACGTCATCCGAACATTTCTAGACGTTTACGCAACCATATACAAGATTGTTCATTAACAGAAATGTACGCATCTCTGTTCGAACACAACCCTGATGGTATTATTTCATTAAATTTAGAGGGAATTATTATACACACTAATCCTTCTGCCGAAAGAATACTAGGTTACACTTCTTCAGAGTTAGAGCGGAAAAGCATTACCTCGATTTTAGAAGCTCATATTTCTGAGCAAGTATTACAAAATATAAAGAATACGGAAGCGGATAATCAACAAGAGTATATTTTATCTATTTATCATAAAGATGGATTCTTATTAGATGTCGTGACAAAACTAGTTCCTATTTTTGTCCAAAATCGTCTAACTGGCGTATATGCCATTATGAAGCCTCTTGAAAAATCAGAAAGAATTGAGAAAAAGCTTAAAGAAAGTGAGAAGAGGTTACGTACATTAGTAAACTCCATGCCTGCGTTTGTTATATTTAAAGATCATGAAGGGCGCTGGCTTGAGGCAAATGACTACGCACTTTCTTGCTTCAATTTCCATCATGTACCTTACCACGGAAAAAAAGATAGTGAACTCATTCAATATAATGAAGCGTACCGAGAAGCTTTTTTACATTGTGAAGAAGTCGATGAATTAGCATGGCAACAAAGACAAATTCTTCATGGTGAAGAATTTATTATTCATAGAGATGATTTCGACCTAATCTTAAGTATATCGAAAGTTCCTCTCTATCACCCTGACGGCTCCCGTAAAGGTCTTATCGTAATGGGAAGAGATATTACTGAGCTAAAGGAAACGGAAAAGTTATTACGAAAATCTGAAAAGCTCGCAGTAGTCGGACAACTGACAGCTGGAATCGCTCATGAAATTCGAAATCCACTCACTTCTCTAAAAGGTTTTCTAACATTGCTACTCCCTGAAATAAATGAGGAGCAGAAGTGGTATATCGATGTTATGTTAAGTGAAATTTCACAGATGGAATCTATCACGAGTCAATTTATGGCGATGTCTAAACCACAAGTATTAGCAATCCAAACTTGTAACATACAAACTTTAATTGAAGAGGTAGTTACATTTATTTTACCAACCGCAATTATGCATAGCGTTCATATCATTATGGATCATTTTGATTACGTATATGACATTCAATGTGACGGTAACCAATTAAAACAAGTTTTTATAAATATATTAAAAAATGCGATTGAAGCAATGCCAAATGGCGGAAATATTTTCATCCAAACAAAACCATTAGAGGGGAATTTCATCTTAATACGGATTATCGATGAAGGTTGCGGTATCCCAGAAGATCGTATCTCCCGTTTAGGCGAACCGTTTTATAGTTTAAAAGAAAAAGGCACAGGGCTAGGATTAATGATGTGTTACAAAATAATTGAAGAACATCATGGTAAATTACACATTTCAAGTGAATTAAATAAAGGTACGGTCGTCGATATTCACCTACCACTTTCTTCACCCCACCTTGCAATCCAGTCTTAAATAATAAAAGAAGCATCTGCTCACGATTAGCAGATGCTTCTTTTATTATTTATACTTATAGAACTGTTTTTCCATACCATTCTTTTGCTTTTTCTACTTCACCCATCGTTAATTGATGTCCTCTATTTTCCCAATGCATTGTTACATTAGCGTTTGCATTTTCTAATAGTAGCTTCAATTCCTCTGACTCAGAAGATGAACAAATTGGATCATTTGTCCCAGCAGCAATAAACACGGATTTCCCAGCTAAATTAGGCAATTGTGTTCCTCTTCTAGGCACCATTGGGTGATGAAGCACAGCACCTTTTAATGCATTTTCGTAATGGAATAATAAGCTTGCCGCAATGTTTGCTCCATTTGAATACCCGATAGCTACAATGTTATTTCTATCAAATTCATATGCTTTTGAAGCTTCATCTAAAAACTCATTTAATTCCTTCGTACGGAAAATCAAATCTTCTTCATCAAAAATGCCTTCTGCCAATCTACGGAAGAAACGTGGCATGCCATTTTCTAATACATTTCCTCTAACACTTAATACAGATGCTTCCGGATCAACTATTTCTGCAAGTGGTAATAAATCTAATTCGTTTCCTCCTGTACCATGAAGTAATAACAACACTGGTTTTGACGTATCTTTTCCTTTTTGAAAAACATGTTTCATCATAATCCTTTTCCCCTTTCAATCACTTTAATCTAAATGTCTCACTTCAAACGGCAAAAGCGTTTGTTCAATCTGTTTTCTATGCTGTTCATATTGTTCCGGTAATTTTAATTCCTCACCCATCGTCTCTAACGATTCATCATGAGCGAAACCAGGAGGATCTGTTGCAATTTCAAATAAAATTTCACCATGTTCTCTAAAATAAATTGCGTTAAAATAATTACGATCTTGTACAGGAGTTACGTGGTATCCAAAACGGGACACATGCTCTTTCCAGTCTAGCTGATCAGCGTCGTCACTCGCTCTCCAAGCAATATGATGCACTGTACCAACGCCCATTTGGCCACGACCGATTGTTGATAACCTCAAGTCGATAATATTTCCAATCTTAGCAGAAGAACGGAATCGAACAAATTCGCCTTCTTCTCCAATTTTCTCAAGACCCATAATATGTTCTAACAGTTCAGCAGTTTTTTGAGGCTGTGCCGATAATAGAACCGCACCACCAAATCCTTTAATTGCTACTTCTGGCGTAACTTCTCCAAAAGTCCAATTATTTAATTCACCCTCTTCTCTTTCTACTAATTCTATATGCAAACCATGTGGATCATCAAATTCTAAATACTGCTCTCCAAATCGAGTCATTTTTGTATATGAAACATCGAATTTTTCTAATCTATTCTCCCAAAACTCCATTGCACCTTTTGGTACAACATAAGAAGTGATCCCTACTTGACCGTCACCAATAACTCCTTGACGAGCACCTGCCCATGGGAAAAACGTAATAATTGTTCCAGGCTTTCCTCCTTCATTACCAAAATAAAGATGGTACGTACCCGGATCATCAAAATTTACTGTTTGTTTCACTAAACGTAAACCTAATACACCAGCATAAAAATCTACATTTTCTTGTGGATGTCCTACAATTGCTGTAATGTGATGTATCCCCATTGTTTTCTTTTCCATTTCGTCCACTCCTTTTTAATTCATTATAAAAATTAATTTACATTAAAATTCATTATTCATTTTGTCCATACTAGAAAGTAAAATCCGTCATGATAATTTTATCTTGAATTCGAGATATTAATTATAAAATTACACATTAACGTTTAACTTATCGAAATTATCTCGATTTCAAGATAGTTTCCAAAAAACATTTACTCACTTTAATACCATAATCAGTGGGGGTTTTACTGCCCATTAAAGTGGGATAAAACGTGATTTAGAATATCATTTACCTCAAACTTAACACTTATTATAAGTTACTTACTTTTCTTTGTCAACAAGTTACTTATTTCATTTAAAATGAAAAGGGAGTAAACGCTATTCACCGTTTACTCCCTTTTCAAATCATTTCGTTTCTTCTTCCAGCACTGCTTCCATCTCATTAAATTCAAGATGAATTGCTTTAACTGGTTCTTTCGTTACTAAACTTACAACAATCACAGCTAATAAGCTACAGAAGAATCCAGGTACCATTTCATACATAGTCGCTTTTAAACTTGGAATTTGTACCCAAGTAATTACAACTACTGCACCAACAATCATCCCAGCAAGAACGCCCCATTTGTTCGTTCTTTTCCAATATAAACTTAATAAAATGGCAGGTCCGAATGCTGAACCAAATCCTGCCCAAGCATAACCGACGAGTGTTAAAATTGTATCACTTGGATGATACGCTAAAACAACTGCGATCATAGCTACTACTAAAACTGACAGTCTACCGATAAATACAAGTTCTTTATCACTTGCGTTACGACGGAAAAATGTTTTATAGAAATCTTCCGTTACTGCACTTGAAATAACAAGTAATTGCGAGGAAATACTACTCATTATAGAAGCTAATATAGCTGACAATAAAAACCCGGTAATGTACGGATGGAATAAAATGTTTGAGAATGTTACAAAGACCATTTCTGGGTCTTGTAATGTCCCATTATTTTTAGCATAGTAGGCGATACCAACCAAGCCAGTAAGCATTGCACCTATAATGGAAATCGCCATCCAACCGATACCGATTCTACGAGAAGTTTTCAAATCTTTAATAGAGGTAATTGCCATAAAGCGGACAATAATATGTGGTTGACCAAAATACCCAAGACCCCATGCTAAAAAGGAAATAATACCAAGAATTGTGGTCCCTTTAAACATATCTAAATGCGATGCATCAACTTGCTTAATCGTATTGTATGTCTCTGTTACACCACCGACATCTGTAAAAGCAACAATTGGTACTAATACGAGAGCAATAAACATAATACACCCTTGCACAAAGTCGGTCCAACTTACTGCTAAAAAACCACCGAATAGTGTATAAGCAACTACGACACCGACAGTTACAAATAAACCAATTTTATAATCAAGGTTGAAAGAATTTTCAAACAAACGTCCACCTGATACTAAACCAGCCGACGCATAAAATGTGAAAAATACTAAAATGACGATAGCGGAGACAAAACGAAGTATTTTCGTACGATCTTTAAATCGATTCTCTAAAAAGTCTGGAATCGTAATTGAATCATTAGCCACTTCTGTATACGTTCGCAAACGCGGGGCAAGAATTAAATAGTTTGCATAAGCACCTATTAATAAACCTATCGCAATCCACACACTTGATAACCCTGTCGCATACATCGCACCAGGTAATCCCATTAGCATCCAACCACTCATGTCAGAAGCACCAGCTGATAAAGCTGTAACTGCTGGACCGAGTCCCCTTCCGCCTAACATATAATCTGATAAATCGGATGTCTTCTTATAAGACCAATAACCGATATACAACATACCTGCCATATAAATAGCAAGCGAAACCATAATCTCAATCTTCACCAAATCTCTCCCTTAGTTACATAAGCCATTCAAAATTTCGAAAAATGACTTTTTCTATTTTCTTGTTTTCGCTTATGGTTCCCTACCTTAACAAACATTTTTTGTTCTTTCAAGTAAACAGGTGTTTTTTACTGCATGTGAAAACCTTCATAAACGCCTTTATCCCAGTGGATTACCCGGGTTTCAAAATAAATTAAAGTAAAAATATTCAGAAAATAAAAAGACGTTTTTTCACACCTTATTTTCATTCGTTTATTAGTTGAATTTTAAAAGAAAAAAGCCATACAAATGTATGACTTTTAGTCTATTAAACATAGCTTATCTTCTATTTACTAGTAGGAAACAATTCTGAAAGAGGAACTATCCGCCCCACCTCATCTTTAAACACAATATGCTCTCTCGTTAAATGACGCGGGCTCTTTACCCCCGCTGCTGCCGCAAGTGAGAACAAACTATATCTCATACTAACAACATAATTCATTACGCGCCATTTCTTCTCATACGGATCTAACGCTTTTTGATAATGAGGATTCGTCGTCGCCACACCAGACGGACATTGCCCCGAATTACATTGGAGCGCCATAATACAGCCACTTGCCATCATAAACCCACGTGCTGAATTTATAGCATCTGCACCAATAGCTAAAGCAATTGCCACTTTATCTGGTGTAATTAATTTCCCCGAGGCAAACACTTTGAATTTGTCCCGAACACCATAATGATTCGCTGTATCAATACATGTCAGTAACGCTGGAATAAGCGGCATCCCCATACTATCTGCCATCGATTTATACGTCGCACCTGATCCACCTTCTGAACCATCTATTGTAATGAAATCTGGATAGATATTTAACTCTTTCATCGATTTGAATAAATCTTCCAACGGCTCCTGCTGTCCAATTACAATTTTCATACCGACAGGTTTACCGCCGTTTTCTTGCAACTGCTGAATAAAATAAAGTGTATCTGCTGCATTATTTAAAAATGAAAATCGATTCGGTGAATTAATCGTTTCTCCTTCTCGTACATTTCGAACAGAAGCAATTTTCTCATTTACTTTTTGTCCCTCTAGATGACCACCACGTATTTTCGCACCTTGCCCAAATTTCAATTCGAATGCTTTAATATTTCTTTCTTTTGCTTTCTCCATAAATTTCTCCATTGAAAACTTACCATCCTCATCACGGTAACCAAATAATCCTGGACCAATTTGCGCAACGATATTTGCACCTGTATGTAAATGTTCTGGTATTACACCACCTTCTCCCGTATTAATCCACGAACCGCCAGCCATCTTCGCGCCAAACCCACTCGCTAAAATATAATTTTCGCCAATCGCACCGTAAGAAGTTGCCGATGCTCCAAACATGCCATACAGTTTCCATGGATATTTACGATTTTCACCGACGATAACCGCATCATCTTCTTCATATAACCAAAGATTCGTTGTATCCGCTGTCAATTTTTCTCTTCGTGAAAATAACCCTTCTTTATGAATCACATACTTTTTTCCTTCACGTTCTTGCGCTACATTCACACTTAATTCTTCTGTTAATATCGGAAATAATGTATTAGCAATATAGTAACCAGATGTATCAAAATCTCGTTTTGATCCAAAGCCAAGTATTTCAGAACGGTACTTTGCTAAAAACATTACACTTTGAAAATCATAACGTGAAAAAGGCTTTCCATCCGTATCATGATCAAACCAATATTGTCTAAATTCCGGTCCTATCTTTTCAAGTAAATAACGCATCCTTCCTAAGTATGGATGTAGCTTTAATATAGAATGATGCGTCCGTTTTTTAATAAAAAATGTAATAATAAAAAAAATGATTAATAGTAGCATTAATAAGAGCAATATACTAATAATAACGAGTAGCGTTTCACTCATCCCGCTTCCTCCTATGAAAATCCATAATAAAAGGAGAACACTCGATGTGTTCTCCTTTTATCTTTATTCAAACTAATGTAGCAAGATGCTCTTTCGCATCATATTCAACTAAACTTTCAGCATTTTTAATTCGATGAACAAAATCTGGATTAGCAATTAAAGGTCTTCCAAATGCCGCTACATCAATTATTCCTTCTTGCAACGCTTCTTCAGCCTCTTTCGGATTTAAATTCCCTACTCCTACGATCGTACCATCCCAATATTTTCTTACTAATTGATGAAAATTCTTTCCGTCAGCAATAACTGCCGTATAATTCATCGTTGAAGGGTGAATCATCGTTAATCCAACTTCTTTGAACATATTTACAAACGTTTCAATTGCAAGCTCAGGGTTTTCCCACATATAAGTAGGATTATCACCTTTGAAAGCAGAGAAACGAAGAAGTGTTTTATTAGCTCCAACAGCTTCTATTACAGCCGCCGTTACTTCTTTCATAAACGTTAACCTCTCCTTTAAGTCTCCGCCGTATTTATCAGTACGCTTATTTGCAAACTCATAAGTAAATTGATCAATTAAATATCCATGTGCACCGTGAATTTCTACTCCATCAAACCCAGCTTCGATTGCATTCTTTGCAGCTTGTGCGTATTGACCAATCACTGCTTGTATTTCTTCTAACGTCATTGCTTCTGGCGTATCAAATGGTTTACGAAAACGGGGAACATTTCCCTCTGCAGCGATAGCAGACGGTGCTTGCGGCATTTGTCCACCAATTATCTCGTGATGACTCATACGGCCAACATGCCATATTTGAGCAATAATCGTTCCGCCTTCTTTATGTACTGCTTCTGTAACAGGCTTCCACGAGTCGATTTGTTCTTGTGTATAAATCCCTGGTACTCCCGGATTACCTTTTGCTCTTGGGCTAATGACGATTCCCTCTGTAATAATTAATCCAACTCCATCAGCTGCACGCTTTCTATAGTACTCAACTACATCAGTACCAACTACTCCCGTTTCATGATTTGCGAAACATCTCGTCATCGGTGCCATTGCTATGCGATTACGAAGAGACCAAGATCCAATTTGAATCGGATTAAACAACTTTGTTTCTTCAATATTTTCAAAAGATCCCCCAGCGTTTATATTTGTTCCTTCATAAATACTTGCTGCTTTATTATTTGAACTTGTCATTTTTCTTCCCCCTAAAAAATTCTTACTATAATCGCATCATACTTACTTTTAGATAGTAACGTCAATTTATACGCCTTTACCATCGAACATTCGAATATTAAAAAATAGAATGATACAAATAAAAAAAAGATTTCCTAGGCAGGAAACCTTTTTGAATTGACCATATATGGCTAACAATTCGTTTATCTCTTTTATATAAAGAAAATAAACAATTATTATCTCTTCACATATAAAAAATTCCTTAGCAGCAGAAGTGAGAGTGGTTCAGTATTCTTCTAAAAATAATAACTTATAAACCTAAAACAATGAAAGCCCTACCTCTCTTTCATCCTTACGGCTCCTCGTCCGTGCCAGTGTGAATCAGGATTGCAAAAATCAAGTAACTATTCTATCGAAGTGTGTAATTAAACTTCGAAAATTCATAAAGAATTAAAAAATAAAAATGGAGTTGATTGTAGTAATAACAAAAG
Organism: Bacillus cereus group sp. BfR-BA-01408; assembly: GCF_022663305.1. NCBI lineage: Bacteria > Bacillati > Bacillota > Bacilli > Caryophanales > Bacillaceae > Bacillus > Bacillus cereus group sp. BfR-BA-01408. The sequence continues at coordinate 108,202 of NZ_JAKUFF010000004.1, forward strand.
AGGTTAATGCTCTAAAAGTGGTTTGAAAGAGTTGAATGTCTTTGAAATGATTAATTTTCTATAATTATGTTCCCAAAAAATTCAAAACCTTTTTTGGGATCTAATACATTATTTGTAATGAATCTTAACAAAAGCTTTTTATTTGACTTTCTGTGATACCTTCAATTAATCCTAGTTCACTAATCAAAAATTCGTGTGCATTATCTAACATTTTCTTTTCGCTTGCATTAAGGGCTTTTTCTTTCTGCATACGTAATAAATCACGTACAACTTCAGCACCTTCTTGTATTTTACCCGTCTTTATTTTATCAGTGTTCAATTTATACCTTTGTTTCCACGTAAGTAATCTATCTGATTCTCCATGTTGAAAAACATCCAATATGTGTGCTATCGCCGTTATATCCGTGACTGGCCGTATATTTGAGCTCAATATTCTCCCTGCAGGAATCATTAATTCCATATTACTACCCGACATTTTTATAACATAATACTGTTGTTTTTCTCCTGCGATTTCCTTCTCTTCTATGGCCTTAATTATACCTGCTCCGTGCATTGGATAAACAATGTTATCGCCAATTTGAAACAAATAATCCACCTCCATATATGGTAACCTTCTCAATCTTATCACACAATTACTTTTTTAGCAAAGTTTTTATTTTATCATAAAATTATTTTTCATGTCAATCCTTTCGAACTAAGAAAATAAATTCGTAAAACATCACTAAAAACCCGCAATCTTATTAACTTTTCCACCCATATATACATTCTAATTTCACCTTCTCTTTTTACATAAAAACACATTACTACATATAAGTAGTAATGTGTTTTTTATACGGAATCGTTAAACATTCCCTATTAATTTCACGCCTATATACTAACCTGCTTACGGACTGTCTCTCTCGCTAAAAGAAAACTCATAATCACTTGCGCAGCTACTCGGCTCGTCATATCTCTGAAATCAAGAGTTGGATCAATTTCTACAATATCCATCCCTTGAACGAGAGGTTCTTTGCCAAGAAATTCAATCGCATCCAGTAAAGTCGCGCTATCCATTCCCCCAGGACCAATCGCTGGACAACCTGGCGCAAATGCTTGATCTAGTACATCCATATCAAGAGAAATATAAATAGAAGTCACGCCTTGCTTTCTTAATACTTCGATACTTTCCGTCATAATATCTTTTATTTCTCGCTCTCGTACATCTTTCATTGTATACACTGTCACGCCATGTTCTTTTGCATATTCATGGTACGCTCGTGCATTTGAAAAATTACGAATACCGATTTGAACGAGTTGTTTTCCTGTAATAACACCATTTTCTAGTAAACTACGGAACGGTGTACCATTTGACGGACCACCATCTTCTAAGTTGCGCAAATCATGATGGGCATCAAATTGAATAATACCGACCTTCCCTTTACTATTTGCAAATCCTGTTATACTCGGAAAACTAATCGAATGATCCCCACCAAGAACGATTGGTATCATGTTCGGATTTACTTTCGTTACATGACCAACTGTTTTCGCAATTCGGTTATGACTTTCTTTTATATCCGTCACATGCATCGTAATATCTCCGCAATCATATAAGACACTTTCTTTCATATCATGTTCTTCTGTAATTGCGTACGTGCTATATGCATCTAACATCGCACGAATTGTTTTTGGAGCAAAACTTGCTCCTGAATGACTAATAGATGGTTTAGAAAGGGGTGCTCCAATTAAGGCCGCACCGAATATTTCCACGCCTTCCTCCCAATCTTTAATCATTTCACTCCATTTTGTCACTTCACGATCGATAAACTTGGCATTTTTCTTTAAATAGTGGCCGTGCTCCACGATTGTTCACCTCTTGTATATGCGATATTACCATTCTTCCATACTGTATTTACATGACTTACGCCGTAATGATACGGTACGTAAGCATAATTGTAAGCATCCCATAGCACTAGATCTGCCTTGCGACCTACTCTAATTTTCCCAGCTACATCGCCACGATTAATTGCGTAAGAAGAGTTAACTGTTACCGCATTCCAAACTTCTTCTGGTGTCATTTTCAACTTCAGCATTGCGATGCTCATAATAAGCTGAATGTTTTCCGTTGGACAGCTGCCCGGGTTAAAGTCTGTAGCTAACGCAACTGCAACACCTTCATCAATCATTTTTCGGCCGCGTGCAAAGCTTTCTTTATTTAAATAGAAAGTTGTTCCTGGTAATAAAGTCGCTACTGTATTAGAGTTTGCAAGCATTTCAATTCCTTTATCAGAAGCACCAACTAAATGGTCCGCTGATGCTGCACCAATTTCAGCCGCTGCTTCCGCACCACCAAGAGGGTCAATTTCATCCGCATGAATTTTCACATCAAATCCAAGCTCTTTCGCTTTTAATAAAAACTCTTTTGACTCTTCAACAGAGAACACACCTGTTTCACAGAAAATATCAACGAATTCCGCTAATTGCTTCTCTTTCATTTCTGGTAATAAATCTAACATCCATTGTAAAAATTCTTTCGATCTACCTTTATACTCTTTTGGAACTGCATGAGCACCTAAAAATGTGGAAACTAAATCAATTGGATGTTCTTTTTGTAATTGTGCCGTTGCCTCTAATTGTTTCCATTCCGTCTCATCATCTAATCCGTAACCACTCTTCGCTTCTACAGTTGTAACTCCGAAAGATAGCATACGGTCTAAATGGAATTTCGCCTTTTGAACAAGCTCTTCTTTCGACGATTGTTTCGTTGCATTTACAGTTGAAAGAATACCTCCGCCTTGTTCTAAAATTTCTAAGTATGGAACTCCTTGTAATTTTAGCGCGATTTCATTTTCACGAGATCCACCAAATACAAGGTGGGTATGCGGATCAACAAGACCAGGAGAAACCATTTTCCCGCCACAATCAATAACTTCTTTTGCCTGAAGTCCTTTTGCTTCTTCTGCTGTCCCAACGAAAGTGATTACACCATTTTCAATTCCAACCGCACCGTTTTCGATAACAGGAAGCGTGTTCATCGCTTCCCGTCTTAACAAGCCATCTTCTTGATCCATTGTTAGTAATTGACCGATATTTATTAGTAAAGTGTCCAGCATGTTTTTCTCCTCCTTATTTCATCATTGGAATGTTAACGCCTTTTTCTTTCGCAGTTTCCACAGCTAAGTCATACCCTGCATCCACGTGACGAACAACACCCATACCAGGGTCAGAAGTTAATACGCGCTCAATACGTTTTGCTGCTGCTTCTGTTCCATCTGCAACGATAACCATTCCAGCGTGAAGTGAATAACCCATACCAACGCCGCCACCGTGGTGAACAGATACCCAGCTTGCACCGTTTACACTGTTAATTAATGCATTCAAAATTGGCCAGTCAGCTACTGCATCACTACCATCTTTCATCGCTTCTGTTTCACGGTTTGGAGATGCTACTGATCCGCAATCTAAATGGTCACGACCGATAACGATTGGTGCTGATAATTCACCATTTGCAACCATTTCATTAATAATGCGACCAAATTTCGCGCGCTCACCGTAACCAAGCCAACAAATACGTGACGGAAGACCTTGGAACTCAACTTGCTGACGAGCCATACGGATCCAGTTACATAAATGCTCATTATCAGCAAACTCACGTAAAATTACTTCGTCTGTTTTATAAATATCTTCTGGGTCACCAGAAAGTGCTACCCAGCGGAATGGTCCTTTTCCTTCGCAGAATAATGGACGGATAAATGCTGGAACGAATCCTGGGAAATCGAATGCATTTTTCAAACCTTCATCAAAAGCAACTTGGCGAATGTTATTTCCGTAATCAAATGTAATTGCGCCTTTTGCTTGCATAGCAAGCATGGCTTCTACATGTTTTGTCATGCTTTCTTTTGATAATTGTACGTAGCGCTCCGGATCTTCTTCACGAAGTTTTGCTGCTTCTTCTAACGTGTAACCTACTGGAATATAACCGTTTAATGGATCATGAGCAGATGTTTGATCTGTAACTAAATCTGGCGTAATATTACGCTTCACTAGCTCTGGTAAAATCTCTGCCGCATTTCCTAATAAACCAATAGAAATCGGTTCTTTCTTCTCTTTATACTCGTTCGCAACCGTTAATGCTTCTTCTAATGATTCTGTATACATATCACAGTATCTCTTTTCAATACGACGATCAATGCTGCGCTTATCAACATCAATAGCGATAACAACACCGCCATTCATCGTTACAGCAAGAGGTTGTGCACCTCCCATACCACCTAAACCAGCAGTAAGTGTTAATGTACCTTTTAATGAACCACCGAAATGTTGACGTGCCGCTTCACCAAACGTTTCATATGTTCCTTGTAAAATACCTTGTGTTCCAATGTAAATCCAGCTACCTGCTGTCATTTGTCCATACATCATAAGACCTTTTTTCTCTAGTTCACGGAAGTGATTCCAGTTCGCCCACTTCGGTACTAAGTTTGAGTTCGCTAAAAGAACGCGAGGTGCATCTTCATGTGATTTAAAGATTGCAACTGGTTTTCCTGATTGAACAAGTAAAGTTTCATCGCTTTCTAACGTTTTTAATGAATCTACAATTGCATTGTAGCTTTCCCAGTTACGAGCTGCACGGCCGATCCCACCATATACAACTAATTCTTCTGGCTTTTCAGCAACTTCCGGATCTAAATTGTTCATTAACATACGAAGTGCAGCTTCTTGCACCCACCCTTTCGTTTGTAACTCCGTACCTCTTGGCGCGCGAATTGTTTGTTTAACTTTTTCCATTTCAATCTCTCCCTTTTCTCATTTTATAGTGCTGCGTTTACATCTAATCTTTCTTTGATCGAATAATTCGTTTTTAACCAATGCGCAATATTTTCAATATCCGTTGAGAATATACGGTCATTTGTAATAGAAGGCACTTGCTGACGACCTTGATGATAGAAACTTTTCGTCACTGTACTCATGTTTTCAATACCGCGATATTCTGCAGCTTGCATCGCACAAATCATCTCAATTGAAAGAACACGTCTTACGTTTTGAATAATTTGATGTGCATGGCGTGAAGCGATTGTTCCCATACTTACGTGATCTTCTTGGTTAGCTGATGACGGGATTGAATCAACACTCGCCGGATGTGCTAACGTTTTATTTTCAGAAACTAGTGACGCTGCAGCATATTGCATAATCATTGCACCAGACTGAAGTCCTGGTTCTGGACTTAAAAATGGTGGTAAATCGTTTAATTGCGGATTCACTAAACGCTCAATACGACGCTCTGAAATATTTGCAAGTTCTGCCATCCCTACTTTTAAGAAGTCCATCGCAAATGCAATTGGTTGACCGTGGAAATTACCACCTGAAATTACTTTTTCCCCGCCATCAAAGATTAGCGGATTATCCGTTGCTGCATTCATTTCAATTTCTAATTTTTCTTTCACATAATTTAAAACTTGCCAAGAAGCACCGTGTACTTGCGGAATACAGCGAAGTGAATATGCATCCTGCACACGTAGTTCTCCTTGTTTTGTTGTTAATTTACTATCATGAAGGATGTCACGAATTCTGCTCGCTACTTCCACTTGCTCTTTATAACCACGTGCTTTATGAACATTTTCATCAAATGCATCAATAATGCCTTGTAAACCTTCAATTGTCATAGATGCAATTAATTCAGCTTGATAAGCCGTTGCTTCTGCTTCTATATAAGAAAGAACTCCTTGCGCTGTCATCGCCTGCGTGCCATTAATTAACGCTAGACCTTCTTTCGCTTCAAGTTCAATTGGCTCAAGACCTTCTTCTGTAAGAGCGACCATTGCATGAACGCGTTTTCCTTTATAGAACACTTCACCTTCACCTAATAATACGAGCGCAAGATGAGATAAAGGTGCTAAATCGCCACTCGCACCAAGTGAGCCTTGTTGTGGAACAACTGGGTGAATTTTACGATTTACAAACTCAAGAAGCATATTTACAACGAGCGGTCTAACACCAGATACTCCTTTAAGCATCGTGTTTGCTCGTAAAATTAACATACCGCGTGATACTTCTTCAGGGAATGGCTCGCCTATCCCACATGCATGTGACTGAATTAAATTATGTTGAAGTGCCTTTACATCATCTTTTTGAATTAGCACATCACTAAACTTTCCAAATCCAGTTGTAATACCGTAAACGACTTTTCCGTCCTCTACAATTTTCTCAACTACTTCGCGGCACTCCGCCACCTTTTGCATACTAGTTGGACAAGCTGTTACACCTTCTCCTTCAAGTAACAACCTCTTCATTTCTTCAATTGTCAATGTGTGTCCTGTTAACGTAATCATTGTTTTTCCTCCTTAAAAAGGCAAAAGGGGACCTTATCTTTTTAAGACAGACTTCTGTCCTAAAAAAGTAAGGCCCCCTTCTAACTAATAGACTATGGGCAAATCATATGTGATTAATTCCTAAACCAATCGCCTCATGCTCAGATCCTTTTACAGGTGCACCAATCGTTCCATATAATGCAACAGCAACCCATTCGCCCTCTTTTTTTCCGTCGTATGGTGTACCGCGCACAATCGCAAAGCGAAGTCCCACTGTACGAAGAACGTCTGCTAACTGAATTTGACCTCTCGTCACTCCGTACAAAGCTTCCATAATTGCGTGATAAAGTGCATGTGTTTCTCTGTAAACGTCTGTTTCAATAACTTGGTTGCTCTTAGCCGCTGTTTCCATTGCTGCGACAACCTTTTGCGAATTCATCGAACCCACTTTCCCCGTACAATACTTCCAACCTTTTGGGATAGATAATACAGGGCTTTCATTCTCATCCGCAAGTGCCAACAGCATGGCCATACGACCAATTCGATGTGTTCCTTGAAGAAGCATGTGACTCTCTCATTTCTTTTAATTATTTGAATATTTCTTAATTTAAGAATATATGAAAACGGTTAAATCGTCAATAGTTTAAACTCACATTCAAACAATTTTTTCATCTCCTCCATTTGTGTACACAAATGATTTACACAAATTTTTCAGGCGTGTTATAGTCTCACTAACCGATACAAAGGGGAGAGATTTCAGTGACAAAGCGAAAAGATATTCATTTTCGAATTGAAGAAAAATTACTTGAAAGGTTTGAAGCTGCACTCCATTACGAAGGCTTAAAGAAAACCGACGTATTAACGCACGCAATTCAGCAATTTTGCACGAAGGTGGAATGCGAAAAGATGAATGATGTAAAACGCCAATACAACGTAAGCAACCATTTACAAGCTCGTATCGATACGCATAAACATTATGAAGAAAAACATGTGAATTTAGATAAAGTCGTCATGGATCATTTACAACTTCAAGGAGACGAGAAAATATTAGAGGTTGGATGCGCTAACGGAAAATTTCTTTCCCTTTTGCAAGCGAATGGCCATAAAGGTCAATTAACAGGTTTTGATCAATCAGAAGCTATGCTCTCTGAAGCCACTAAAACGAATAATTTAATTGAATGGAGACTAGGTGACGCTGAAAAACTTCCTTTTGAAGCCAATTGCTACGACTGGATCGTCGCAAGACATATGTTATATTACATGAAAGATGTTGAAAAAACCATCCAAGGGTTCCATAAAGTAATACGTCCTGGCGGCTCACTTTTAGCTACAACAAATTCTGACGTTACATTACCTCGTATAGTTGAAATGTGTAACCGCATGTTAGGCGCATTTGATTTACCGAAAACAACATCTTCAGTCACGCCATTTTGTTTGGAAAATGGTAAAGAGATATTACAGTCTGTTTTTCCAACTGTTGAAGAAGCAGTTATTCATAATGCTCTCGTTTTTCATCATGCTACTCCAATTGTAAACTATATTTCTAGCATGTTTCCGTCGCTAAATATACCTGATAATACACATCTTCACGCCGAAATGAAGGAATGGCTAAAAGAAGAAGTAAAAAATGAATTGTTACTTCATAACGGTATATGGCGCGATCCGAAAACGTTAGCCATTTATCGATGTCAAAAAGAAAAAAGCTAGCATTCGCTAGCTTTTACATATTTTTAAGTAAAAGCTCCTCCATCATCACATTCCCCTTACCACTGTAAAAATTTATATTATGTTCGTTTGTTACCCAAAAATAAGAGGCAATCGCTATTCCAAATGGCACAAATGCATGCCCCTGTGCTGTAATAATATTTGAATGTTGCACAACTTCTTCATACACAAAATTTTCTACTGGAAAACAATCTAATTTTCTATAATCCATAGTTACTGTATACGAGTTTTCTTTGAATAATCCTGCTTTTGCTAGCACATACGGTCCAGCACAAATAGCAGCTACTAATTTTTCTTGTTCGTGAAATTGACGGATGACTGCAAAGAGTCCTGCCGCATCCTTCATATGTATCGCATCTCCGCCTGGAATAATAATTCCCTCATATTCTTCCACACGCACTTCTCTTAATTCTATATGTGGTTGCACTTGCAAACCCGTTTCACTTATAATCAATTCTTTTGTTAAACCTGCTGTAATGATTCCATATTTGTTTTTCAGCAATGCCGTTGCTACTGTTATTTCAAACTCCGCAAATGTTGGGTATACAAATAAAAGTATTTTTTTCATAGCCCTCTTTCCTTTAACCAATCCATAAAATATACTTCTAATTCTTCTGCTGTTAATCTATTCGTGTCCACATAAGTTATAGGAAATTGTTTATACCAGTCTTTTTCAGTTTCTACTAATTTAAATTGCTCCTCAAATGTACTTCGCTTTCTTGTTCTATCGTTATTTTTTCTATCATATACATTCTTTTTCGTCACATCTAAATAAAAAATAGCATCTGAACGGCATTCTCTTAATTTATATAATTCATCTTTCAATTCAGTTTCTATATCCCACTCTTTCCCTATAATCATTGGATAAAAAAGTGTATAAAATTCAATATCTTCAGGTCCACGATCAAAAATAACGACTGAACCCTTCGCATTTTGAAACTCCTTTATTTTAGCTTCTATAAACATTTTTTGATTTACTATAAACCCTTCTTTTGAATTCATATCCAAATTTAATTGTTTTCGCTTTTCTACAATTGGATAAGGATTTTCATATATAACTGAAAGCCCATATCGTTCTAATCTTTTAGCCAATGTTGTTTTTCCACTTGCCATCGGTCCTTGGCGTGAAATTACATATGCCATCCCTCTCATTCCCTTGCACTTTAGTACATTCATAATATACAGAATTTTTAAAACCATCAACAAAATATATATCATCTTGTTTCTTATTCTTATGTAACTTATAATAAAAAATAGAGATTATGACGGACGCATCAATAATGTAAGCTTGGAAATCCAAGCTTACATTATTTTTTGCTTTCCCTTTTCTAATAAAAAGAGTATACTAGTTTAGAACGTATGTTCTTAATGATTACATACAGTAAGGAGATAAGACAATGGTATACGATACAAAAGCAATTTCTTGGAATGAGTCTTTAAAACAACTTCAACGCCACTATACAAACAAACAAGTTGACCGAAAAGAATTTGAGGATATTGAACTGATGGAATTCTTCCGCGATAACGACTACATTTCTTTACCTACACATATAAGTGGCCTATCAACAGCACGTTTTACTTCTTACTCTATTTTCACAACTGAAGATAAAGATCGTAAAGTTGGCACATTAATCATTGAATATGTAGAAGATGATAATAATAATTTATGTGTGGAACAACTATACTTTGTTTAAATGATAACGCTTGGTCAAAATGACCAAGCGTTCTTGCTTTCTATGAATCTCACTGTTTATAATATGAATAATAGAAAACCGCAATCATTAAGGGGGGATATATTTGCTCGAAGGATGGTTCAGTTGGTTTATTGTGCTATGGACTGTTATTTTATTAGGGCTTATGTCTATCGGTGGATATTTTATGTTCAGAAAATTTCTGAAACGACTACCAAAAGAAGATGGTATGTCCATTTTAGATTGGGAAGAGCACTATATTAATAAAACTAGGCATTTGTGGGATGACGAACAAAAACAATTGTTAGAAGAGCTCGTAAGTCCTGTTCCAGAATTATTTCGCGATGTTGCTAAATCAAAAATTGCTGGCAAAATCGGAGAGCTTGCATTACAAGAAAAAGCCTCTCAAATTACACAAGATTTAATTATTAAAGGGTATATTATCGCTACACCGAAACGTGATCATAAATTTTTAGTAAAAAAACTACAAGAAAAAGAAATTGATTATTCTCATTATGAATCTTTACTGACAAAATCCTCCTCATAAAAGAAAGATTGCTAGCTTATAGCAATCTTTTTTAACTTACAGTTACAGATTTTTCGGCTGTTAATCTAGCTTCTGCCAAATCTATTTGTAATCCAACCGCACTTGTATAAATCGTATCCCCTGTACCTGTAATATTTACTTGTGTAGATGTCGTATTTGGTGCAATAGAACCTGTTGCATTTACATTTGTAATATCAAATTCAGCTCTTGCATTTGCATTTGTAGTTGTTCCTGAAAAATTCCGATCCGCAAAACTACCAATTGTATTTAAATTTCCGTTAATATCATTCACTTGCCCTCTAAAAAAATTTCCTGATGGATTATTCGGTCCCGTTAATGTCACAGAATTCAACTGAAAATTATCACCTGTAAAGTTCGGATCACCATTTACTGCCATTACAAAGGCTCGCGCTGTCACTGTTCCTGTAGCTGGCGTAAAAAATCCTGAAATGGTTTGTGGTGTACCTGATAATAAAAAACCTGGAAATAAGCTTACATTTCTCATTGGATAGGAGGAATCACGATAAACTACAATTAAAGACCATCCAGCACCATAACCAACTGGCTGACGCGTAGGTAATCTCGTTACACTATATCTTCCTGCCGCTCGATTCGGTAAACCTTGCAGTAAAGATGTGACGTCTGCTGCTCGGTTATAAACATTTGCTATAAAAGGGAGATTTGTCCCTTCTGATGACCATGCTGAATTAATTGTCACTTGTGTACTCGTTCCATCAGGCGTAACTAAATTTGGAGGATTCGCATCAACAACAGCAGTTGTAACAGCCGTATCCAATCCACCTGACCAAACAAGTAACGCAAAATCTACAACCGCCGTAGCTGGAACGATAGTAGTCGATGGATTTAATTCAGCCCATGAGCCATCTAATGTCCAATCATTTGTTGTACCTCCAAATGTATTCGGATCTGTCGATGAAGGAACTCCTCCAAAAGTAGAATCCGTATTTAATGTTATAAGTGCATTGTAAGCAAAGTTTGTATTTGCAGTACCGCGCATTCCCATCGTATTACCCGTATGCATCATAAATAAGTTATCATTTTTACCGTAAGCTTGAACGAAAGCCAAAAGAATTCCTCCCTATTAATTTACGAGAATTTTTCTATCAATTTAACTTACAGTTACTGATTTTGTAGCAGTTAGACGGTGCCTCTCCTAACTCTATTTGCAAACCTACAGCACCAGCATAAAGATAGTCAAATGTATTTGGGATATTCACTGTCGTAGAAGTTGATCCAGCTGTTAACACCCCATTTGCAGGTACATTTGTCACATCAAATTCTGCACGCCGATTAGTCGCAGAAGTACCAATGGGCATATTTCTATCCCCAAAACTTCCGACTGTATTTAAATTCCCCAAATAATTATTTACTTGTGAAGCAAAAAAGTTGTTTATTAAATTATTAGGTCCTGAAAGTCCCGTACCATTTAAGTTAAATCTATCACCTGTCGCATCTGTATCACCATTTATCGCCATTGTAAATACACGAGCATTAACTGGTGCTACAGCAGGAGTGATAAAATTTGAAATCGTCGCCGTCTCACCCAATGTAGAAATGAGTAACCCAGTATATAAACTAACATTCCTAACAGGATATGAATTATCACGATATACAACAACTAATGCCCACCCTACCCCTGTTCCTTGCAAAGGTGGATTTGCTGTTGGAACACGTTCTACAAAATAATCACCTACAGCACGATTAGGAAGTCCTTGAAGAATACTCGTCACATTAGCTGCACGTGTATAAATCGTACCTTGAAATGTCCCACTCGACCTTGTTTCTCCCCACGCAGGCGTACTTGTAATAGTGTGAGTCACATCATCCGGAGTTCTGAATGTTGGAGTATTCGCATTTACTACCTCTTCTGTAACAGTACCTCCCAATGTTCCTTGCCAAACTAACATCGCAAAATCTACAGTTGCTGTTGCTGGTACGTCTGTTAGTGAAGGATTTAACCTTGCCCATGAACCATTTAATGTCCAATCATTCGTCGTTCCTGCAAAGGTATCCGCATCTGTGGAAGACGGCACCCCAGCAAAACTCAAATTTGTATTTGTGGAAATTAATGCGTTATATTGATATGCAGTAGCTGTCGTAATACCGCGCATCCCTAACGTATTTCCTGTATGCACCATAAAAAGCGAATCTGTTTTTGTATATGTTTGTACAAAGGCCAACAACCTCACTTCCTTTCTATTAAAAGTAATATTTTCTCGCTATTTCATTTAATGCGAGCAAAACGAAAAAGTTCCATTTATATACGTACGAGCTAATTTAGGCAAAAAAAAAGCCTTTGCCTATTCCTATTCATTTATATTTGAATAGGATGCAATGACGAGCTCATTTTTCATATTTTTTTACAAATAGAACCAGCTTTCAATTTTAAATGGATACTATTTGTAAATGTCTAACTATTGATCGGATTTAAATTCATTTAGAAAGGACGAATCTAATGGCAATAGCAACAATAGGAAGTCGTTTAACCTATACAATCGTTGTCCAAAATACCGGAACACTACCTGCACAAAACGTTACATTTACAGACCCTATACCTGCTGGCACCACTTTCGTTCCAAACAGTGTAACTGTTAATGGTACTCCAACAGCCGGCAATCCTTCAACTGGAATTCCTATTAATAATATTCCGGCTGGTGGCTCTGTTACAATTACTTTCCAAGTAGATGTAACAAGTATTCCTACCCCACCTGTCGCCAGTAACGTAGCATCATTTGGATACGAATTTCAACCTGCACCTAACGCACCCACTATCACACGTACAACAACAAGCAATATAGTTAATACAGATATTTTCACAGCTAATGTCGCATTAACAAAAGCAGTAGATAAAACAATTGCTACTATCGGTGATACGATTACGTATACAATTACGGCCACAAATCAAGCCCCATTAGCTGCTAATAATGTTATCATTACAGACACACCTCCTGCCGGCACATCGTTCGTACCGGGTAGCGTTACAGTTAATGGTACTTCTACTACAGATAATCCTGCTACTGGAATAAATGTAGGAACGATTGCTGCAAACGGGAATGCTACAATTACGTTTCAAGTTCGAGTTAATACTCTCCCTACACCTAACCCTATTCCAAATAGTGCAACTTCAAGTTTTCAATATAATCCACCAAACCAACCACCAATTAACAGAAACTCTACAAGTAATATAGTTGAAACACAAATTAATGCTACTATCATTAATCCAACTAAAAGTGCAAACCAACAAATTGTAAATATTGGTGACATCATTACGTATACGATTACCATTCCAAATAACGGTAATATTTCAGCGACAAACGTTTCTATCACAGACCCTATCCCTACTGGCACTACTTTTATTCCCAACAGTGTTACAGTTAATGGAACGGCACAATCTGGCGTAACTCCAACAAATATTCCGCTAGGTACAATTCCTGCTGGTCAAACTACAACTGTCACATTTCAAGTCCAAGTCACTTCCCTTCCAGCTAACGGAACGATTACTAACGAAGCAAATGTAACATTTACGTCGCAACCGAATCCGGCTGAACCCCCAACAACCACTACGATAACACCACCTCCAACAACTACTTCTGTACGAACTGCAATTGTAAATCCAACAAAAACCGCTAGTCCACAAATTGCTGATATCGGTGATATTATTACGTATACGATTACTGTACCAAATACAGGAAACATCGCTGCAACGAACGTTATTGTAACTGATCCAATTCCAAGTAGCACTACATTTATTCCGAATAGCGTCACAATTAACGGTACTTCACAACCTGGCGTAAATCCTTCTGGTGGTATACAAATTGGTACAATCGCAGCTGGTAATACTGTCACTGTCACTTTCCAAGTTCAAGTTACCTCTCTCCCAGAGAATGGCCTAATCCGAAATATCGGAACCACAACATTTACGTATCAACCAGATCCTACAAAACCAGCTATTACAACAACAAACCCTACACCACCTACTACTACTCCTGTTAACACCGCTATTACAAACCCTGTTAAAACGGCGGATAAAACTACTGTTGATATTGGTGATGTTATTACGTATACGATTACTTTCACTAATGATGGTACGATCCCTGCTACAAATGTAGTTTTTACTGATACCATTCCTACTGGTACAACATTCATTCCGAATAGCGTAATCTTAAATAATGTACCGGTTCCAAATTCAAATCCCGCACTAGGAATCCCGGTTGGAACAATTAATCCCGGTGAAACCAAAACACTATCTTTCCAAGTTCTTGTTACACAAATTCCAGCTGGCGGTGTTATTACAAACGAAGCTTCAACGACATATACGTACCAGCCAGATCCAACAAGACCGCCGGTTACCACAACCGAACCGACAGCACCTACTACAGTCTCTGTTAATACCGCTACAGTTAACCCTACAAAATCTGCTAATCGTACTTTCGTTGATATTGGTGATGTTATTACGTATACAATTAGTTTACAAAATAACGGCACTGTTCCCTCAACAAATATTGTACTAACAGATCCAATTCCAAACGGTACAACATTTATTCCAAATAGCGTCACGATTGATGGTGTCTCACAACCTAACAGTAATCCTGAAAACGGTATATCAATCGGTACTTTAAATCCAAATCAAGCAAAAACAATTACATTCCAAGTTCAAGTTACAAGTGTCCCGCCAAATGGAATTATAGAAAACCAAGGCAGTGTATCATTTAATTATATTGTTAATCCAAATGAGCCTCCTGTTACAACAACTACCCCAACTCCTAAAACTGAAACTCAAGTTGGGACCGTTATTACAGCGCCTACAAAATCTGCCGACAAACAAGTTGCTGATTTAGGAGATACGATTACCTACACGGTCACATTTACAAATAACGGGACCGTTCCGGCTACAAATGTAGTCGTTACAGACCCTACACCTAACGGGACTATTTTCGTTCCAAATAGTGTTACAATCGATGGCATTACAACGCCAGGAGCAGCCCCATCACTTGGTATACCACTTGGTACCATTTCTGTCGGAGAAACGAAAACAATCACGTATCAAGTTGTCGTTACAAACTTACCACCTGATGGAATAATTAGAAACCAAGCATCCTTCACTTACCAATATCAACCGAACCCAAGTGAGCCTCCTGTTACAACAACTACTACCACTCCAAGTGTAAACATTCCAATTAATAATCCTAATCCAACGACTACAAAATCTGCTGATCGACAAGTTGCTGATATAGGGGATACGATTACTTTTACTGTAACATTCCAAAATAGAGGGACCGTCCCCTCTACAAATGTTATTATAAAAGATGCACTTCCATCTGGTGTTTCTTTCGTTCCAGGTAGCGTTGTCGTAAATGGCACATCACAACTTGGAGAAAACCCTGAAATTGGTATACCCGTCGGCACTGTAAATCCCGGTCAAAGTATTACAGTTACGTTCCAAGGTGTAGTAAATAGTATCCCGCCCGGAGGAGTTATTAGAAATCAAGCAAATATTACATTCACATACGAGCCAAATCCAAATGAACCTCCCGTTACGACAACTATTACAACTCCTGAAACAGAAACAGCAGTTAATACCGCTACACTAAATCCACAAAAAACAGCAGATCGCTCCTTCGTTGCATTAAATGATGTCATTACCTATACTCTCTCATTTCAAAACACCGGTACTGTTCCTGCTACGAATATAACAGTAATAGATTCTATCCCTGCCGGTACTGTATTTATTCCAGATAGTGTTACGATTAATGGGATTCCTCAAGCAGGAACAAATCCATCATCAGGAATTTCACTTGGAACTTTAGTGCCATCCGAACGCGCAACGATTACTTTCCAAGTACGAGTAATAAACATCCCTGCTAGCGGCGAAATCCGAAATCAAGGTAGTGCAACATTTAATTATCAACCGGATCCAAATTTACCTCCAGTCACAAAAACAGAAACAACTCCTGAAACAACGACTCCTATCCAAACTGTAGTCATAAGTCCAACAAAAACAGCAAACCTTACGTTTGCAGAAATTGACGATATTGTAACTTATACTGTCACATTTACAAACCAAGGAACTATACCTGCTACTGGTGTAACAATTACAGATTCTTTGCCACCGGGTACAACTTTTATTACGAATAGTGTTACTGTAAACAATGTCGCTCAACCCGGCGTAAGTCCAGTCACAGGAATTCCTGTTGGAACAGTTAATCCCGGCGAGACAGTTACTGTTACATTTCAGATTCAAATAAACGCTATTCCTCCTAATGGAAAAATAGAAAATACAGCAAGTGTTACCTACACTTCTCAGCCTAATCCAAGCGAACCTCCTATTACAACAACAGAAACGACTCCTACCGTAACTTTACCTGTTCGTACCGCTAACCCGAACCCGCAAAAAACAGTGGATCGTGAGTTTGCAAGTATTGGTGATACGCTCACTTATACAATTACCCTTCAAAATACCGGTAATATACCTGCAACTGATGTCATTATTACAGATTCTGTCCCTACTGGAACTACATTTATCCTTGGTAGCATTACGATTAATGGCATTCCACAACCTAATTTGACCCCTGAAACAGGAATCCCAGTTGGCACATTAAACCCTAGACAAATAGTGACTGTTACTTTAGAAGTACAAATAACAACTTTACCACCAAATGGCATTATCTCAAATGAAGCAAATGTCACTTACACATCTCAACCAGATCCGACACTCCCGCCTATTACAACAACCACACCG
This sequence comes from Bacillus cereus group sp. BfR-BA-01408, assembly GCF_022663305.1. Taxonomy (NCBI): domain Bacteria; kingdom Bacillati; phylum Bacillota; class Bacilli; order Caryophanales; family Bacillaceae; genus Bacillus; species Bacillus cereus group sp. BfR-BA-01408. The sequence goes on from NZ_JAKUFF010000004.1 coordinate 125,206, forward strand.
ACTCCAATCGCAGAAACAATTGTACAAAATGCAGAATTAGAGTCAACAAAAACAGTAGATTTGCCAATCGCTAACATTGGCGATGCACTCACTTATACAATCACCCTTGAAAACACTGGAAATATTCCTATGACAAATGTATCTGTCATTGATCAACCACCAGTAGGCACACAATTTATTGTAGATTCTGTTACAGTAAATGGCCTTTCACAACCAGGTGTTGATCCAAGCATTGGGATACTCATTGGTACAATACAACCAAATCAAATAATAACCATTACGTTCCAAGTAACGATTACGAATATACCTCCTAACGGGGTTGTTACAAATGTTGGTTCAGTCAACTTTACCTCTCAGCCTAATCCAAATGAACCTCCTATTACAGAAACAGAAGAAACACCACCAGTTAATACTGAAATCATTAACACCATTATTAATCCAGCAAAAACAGCTGATCGTAACAATGTTGATATAGGTGATATTATTACGTACACTGTTACATTCCAAAATTTACAAACAGTACAACTGACAGACATCGTCTTTACAGACCCAATCCCAACAGGAGCTACTTTCATTCCAAATAGCGTTACAATTAACGGCACTCCAACTAGTAATGTAGATCCAGCTCTTGGCATACCTCTTGGCACATTAAACCCTAGTGAATCGATCATTGTAACTTTCCAAGTTCGTGTTGTTTCAATACCCCCAAACGGAATTCTTATAAATGAAGCTACTATCACCTACACATTCCAGCCTAATCCTGGAGAACCCCCAGTAACAGTAACTACACCGACTCCACCTACTACTACAAATGTCAATACCGCAACAACGAACCCTACAAAATCCGCTGATAAAGCATTTGCTTTATTAGGTGACACAATCACCTATACAATCTCCTTACAAAATACAGGAACTGTCCCTGCAACAAATGTACTTGTAACCGATCCTATTCCAGCTGGTACTACTTTCATTCCGAATAGCGTTACGATAAACGGCATTCCACAACCAGGTATCGTTCCTAGTTCCGGAATTCTTATCGGTACATTAGAACCTAACACTTCAGCCGTCGTAACTTTCCAAGTTCAAGTAACTTCGATACCACCGACAGGTTTTATTGAAAATGAAGGGATCGTTTCATTCCAATATCAGCCAGACCCTACTAGACCACCTGTATCTGTTACTACACCTACACCTACTACAAAGACGCAAGTAAGTGAAGTTACTATTAATCCTAACAAACAAGCTAACCCTCAAGTTATTAATCTCGGTGATACTGTCACATATACAATTACGTTCCAAAATGTCGGGAATATTAATGCGACAGATGTTATTATTACAGACCCTACTCCATCTGGTACTACTTTCATTCCGAACAGCGTTACGATTAATGGCGTCACGCAACCTGGAACAAATCCAAATAATGGTGTAAACGTTGGGACTGTAACTCCAGGACAAATTGTTACATTAACTTATCAAGTTACTGTAACTGAACTCCCACCAGACGGTATTATTAAAAACACTGCAACTGTCACTTACACATTCCAGCCAAACCCTAGCGAACCCCCTATTACTATTACAGATCCTACTCCAACTGTTGAAGTAGCCGTTATTACACCTACACCTAACCCAAATAAACTAGCAGACAAACAAATTGTAGATATAAATGAAATCATAACGTATACTGTAACCTTCCAAAATCGCGGATCAGTCCCTGCAACTTCCGTTATCATTACTGATCCGTTAGCAAATGGGTTAACGTTTCTTCCAGGTACTGTTGTAATAAATGGCATTCCAGATCTTGGAGCAAATCCTGTTGTAGGTATACCTGTTGGAACAGTCAATCCAAACGATACAATTACTGTTCAATTCCAAGCAAGAGTCACAAGTGTACCACCTGGTGGTATTATTCGAAATCAAGCAACTGTTACTTTCACATATGAACCAGGTCCTGGTGAACCTCCTATTACAATTACAGACCCTACTCCAATTAACACAACGAATGTAAATACAGCTATATTAAATCCGAAAAAAACAGCCACGCCGGAAACAGTTACTTTAGGTGATATCATTACGTATACGATTTCTCTCCAAAATACAGGTACCATTCCTGCTAATCATATACTTGTAACTGATACAATTCCTATCGGTACTTCGTTCATCCAAAATAGTGTAACAATTAACAACGTGCCGCAACCAACTGCAAATCCATCAGCAGGCATCCCAATTTCAACACTTGCTCCTTCTGAATCCGCAACGATTTCTTTCCGTGTCCTAGTTACTTCAATTCCACCAAGCGGAGAAATTCAAAACCAAGGTAACGTTTCCTTCCAGTACCAACCCGATCCTACTAAACCACCTGTATCCGTTACTACGCCTACACCTACTACAATTACTCCTGTAAACGTTGGGACTATTAATCCGATAAAAACCGCTGATAAATCCATCGTTTCAGTAGGTGATACGATTACATTTACTATCACATTCCAAAATGAAGGTACGATTCCTGTCACTGACATTTCTGTTACAGACTCACTTCCTGTCGGCACATCATTCGTTCCAAATAGTGTCACAATTAATAACATTCCCGTTCCAAACGCAAATCCATCCACAGGCATTCCAGTCGGAACTCTTAATCCAACAGCATCCGTAACTATTTCATTCCAAGTACAGGTTATTACACTTCCAGCTAATAGAATGATTACAAATATCGCATCCATTACGTATACTTCTCAACCCGACCCGACTAGACCACCTATCACAACAACGACTACAACACCACCAATTACGATAGAAGTAAACCCTAATGAGCCAAACACATTTATTAAGACCGCAAATGTAAATAGCGCCCATCTCGGTGATTTCATCACATATACACTTACCTTTACTAACAATGGCACCATCCCAGTAAATAACGTACTCATTACCGACCCACTTCCTCCTGAAGTTACTTTCTATCCAAATTCAGTAACTGTAAATGGAGTAGCACGTCCCGGAACTAACCCAACTATCGGTATTCTTATCAATACTGTTAATCCAAGTGAATCCGTTGTTGTTCGTTTTATCGTTCAAGTAACAGCAGAGCCACGAAATGGTCTCATTCGAAATACCGCCCGCATTCGCTATACACTCAGACCAGATCCTACTAAACCACCGATTTCCGTTGATGAAACTTCAGAGCCAAACATTATTCCGTTTATCGGTCCGTTCGTCTCACCAAATTTAAATTGTTTCTTTAATGGGGAACGTTTTATCCGGCGCGGTTGGAATAGAAGATGTTAGCAATATAAAATAAAAAGACAGCGCCTTTGACGCTGTCTTTTTATTTTATACATATACAGTTTTTAAGTTAATTTCATATCTTTTTCATTATAAAAACCATCTTCTTTTTCCATTTCCTTCTGTAATTTCGTAAAGGAACGGTACATTGCAATTCTCCATGACACAATCATCGCAAATGCCAGTAAGAAGAACATACCACTAAGTTGTCCTAAATCAAGAGATTGGCTTAAGTATGTTTTAAATACAATCCGCACGACAAGTAATCCAATTAATATAAAAACAAATGCTTTGGAACGCTTCAAATAAATCTCTTGTCCTCTAATCTCAAATTTAGATGTTTTAATAAGAAAAATAGAGAAAAACAAACCGACGCCAATTGCTTCTAACATTTCTGCTGGAGTTAATCGAAATTCAGGAAAAACATACATCAACGCTCCCGTACTCATAAAAAATGGTGGAAGTATAATTTTTTTCAATGTTGCAGGTTTCTTAGCTGCTTTTAAACGAATAAACATCGCACCAACAGCCATACAAACAGCAACGATACTGGATAAAACAACTATGTTCATATTTTCTCATCCTTTTTTGTGGCTATATGCAAAATATACTTTCATTATATGCTTTTCCGTTAGTATTTCCAACATTTTCACAGAATAATACTAAAAACCCGTAAAACCACCAAATAAACTTGAGAAATATACGATAATTTTTGTCATCCAGTTAAAATATAAGAAGATACCCATGATAATCATAATGTATCCCCCGATTTTCATGAACTTCATACTGTTTCTTTTAATCCAAGACATTTTCGTAATAAAGAATGATAGTACGAAGAACGGGATAGCAAATCCAAGTATGTATGCGATCATATAAATCATTGCTGATTCTGGATTTGTTGCTGCTAATCCAATAACCGATACTAAAATAGGTCCTGTACAAGGTGTCCATCCTGCCGCAAATGCCAATCCAATTAGAACAGATCCAAAATAACCACTCGGACGATTCTTAAATGTAAATTTACGGTCTTGCATTAAAAACTTCGGCTTAAATACACCGACAATAATTAAACCGAACACGATGATAAATATACCACCTAACTGTCTAATTAAATCTTTATAATTCGTAAAAATGCCCCCGATAAAGCTTGTACCAAATCCAATTGCAATAAATATAATTGAAAATCCAAGTAAGAAAAACGCTGTATGTATCATACTTCTTTTGCGAAGCATTGCATTTTCTTCTTTCAACTCAGAAACCGACATACCTGTTATGTACGATAAAAATGCCGGATAAAGCGGTAAGCAACATGGGGAAATAAATGATAAAAACCCAGCACCAAACGCTAAAAAAATACTAATATCTTGCATTATTCCACTCCTCTCCTTACATATTGTAGCAAAAACATATAAAAATACTATGAACAATTCGTGAAATCACTTTTCCAACGTGATAATAAGAAAAACTATCCTTTCACACTTTTTCTAAAAAAACGTTTTCATTTCCTTCTATTTATATAGAAAAATCTCAATTACACTACAAAACCTCTCTAATGTTATTAACATAACAAAGGTAATATAGTTTCTCAAATGATTAGCATGTTATTCGTACGTTTATATACATATTGATTAAAAAATATTTTTTTCAAATGCTGTCTTTATACAATACAAACTTGATTTTACAATACTTCTATTATTACTAATTTCAAGATTATGCATAAATATCATACTTTTATTATTATTCTATAAAATGTCACACTTTTCTTTTATTTGACCCTTCATTTTTAATTTTGTATACTTCCCTCTAGTTATATATGTCCGTTACGGAACAATTTCATATAGATAGGAGGACTATTTCATGCTTCGTTATTCTCTTTTAGTTTTATTAGGAGCGTGTAGTTATGGGATTTTAGCTATTTTCGTTAAACTTGCATATGCAGAAGGATTTTCACTTGGAGAGGTAATTGGCAGCCAATATTTGTTCGGTTGGATTATTTTGCTTGCTATTACACTTCTATTTTCTAGACATCGTGTTCCATTAAAACAAGCTTTAATTTTATTCGTTGCAGGTACATCTGCAAGTTTCACTGGAATTTTTTATTATGCTTCATTAAAAACTGTACCAGCATCTATCGCCATTATACTTTTATTCCAATTCGTTTGGGTCGGAATTATTATTGAAGCAGTCGCAACAAAAACTTTACCTTCACGAGAAAAAGTTATTTCTGTTATTTTCTTACTTGCAGGTACATTTTTATCAAGTGGTTTACTAGAAAAATCAGCAGGTGATTTCGATACGACTGGAATTATATTAGGCCTATTATCTGCTGTTACATTTGCAACATACATTTTCGTGAGCGGAAAAGTTGCTGTTGAAGTACCTTCATTACCACGCGGTGTTCTTTTAATGGCTGGTGCTTTAACTTTAGTAATGATCGTATTCCCTCCAACATTTATTTTTAACGGTGCAATTTCTGAAGGACTTTGGAAATACGGTTTAGGTTTAGGAACATTCAGTATCGTCATTCCTTCTATCGCCTTTACAATTGGTATTCCAAAGATTGGTTCTGGCTTAGCGACTATTCTTGGCGCTGCGGAACTACCAGTTACAACAATTATGTCTGTATTCGTTTTAAAAGAAGCTGTACTATCTTCACAATGGTTCGGTGTATCACTTATTTTAATCGGGATTGCAATCCCGCAAATTGCCTATGCAATGCGTGGACGTTATCGTAAACATCATACACACAAAAAGTTGGCAGCATAAACGAGAGAGGATTTTCATTTGAGAATCCTCTCTTTTATTATTGTATACTTATAGTAAATACTTTATTTAAGAAAGAGGGCATTATAAGTGGCATCAAATCTAGAACAGTTAACTGATCAACTTATTTCTATTCGTAGAAATTTACATGAGAATCCAGAATTATCCTACGAAGAATTCGAAACGACGAAAGCTATAAAGAATTGGTTAGAAGAAAAAAACATTACAATTATCAATTCTAATTTAGAAACGGGCGTTATTGCTGAAATTTCGGGGAATAGTAACGGACCGCTTATAGCAATCCGTGCTGATATTGATGCCCTTCCTATTCAGGAAGAAACAAATTTATCCTACGCTTCAAAAATCCATGGAAAAATGCACGCTTGTGGGCATGATTTTCATACAGCTGCTATTATAGGTGCCGCTTATTTATTAAAAGAAAGAGAACCTTCCCTAAATGGAACTGTTCGCTTTATATTCCAGCCGGCTGAAGAGAGTAGTAATGGCGCTTGCAAAGTTATTGAAGCTGGGCATTTACATGGCGTACAAGCTATTTTCGGTATGCATAACAAACCTGATTTACCAGTAGGTACAATCGGTATTAAAGATGGTCCACTTATGGCCGGAGTTGATCGATTTGAAATTGAAATTCACGGAGTTGGTACACATGCAGCTGTACCAGATGCTGGGGTAGATCCAATTGTCGCATCCTCTCAAATTGTGATGGCACTACAAACTATTGTAAGCCGAAATATAAGTTCATCTCATAATGCAGTTGTTAGCGTCACAAACATCCATTCAGGAAATACGTGGAACGTTATTCCTGAAAAAGCAATATTAGAAGGTACTGTTCGTACTTTCCAAGCTGAAACACGCGAAAAAATTCCAGCCTTAATGGAACGTATCATTAAGGGCGTTTCTGATGCACTAGGTGTAAAAACAGAATTCCATTTTCATTCAGGTCCTCCTGCCGTTCATAATGATGAAATTCTTACTCATTTATGTACACAAACTGCACAGGAAATGTCACTAGACGTGATTACCCCTACTCCTTCCATGGCTGGCGAAGATTTCTCTTTTTATCAACAACACATACCAGGATCATTCGTCTTTATGGGAACGAGTGGTACACATGAATGGCACCATCCCTCGTTCACTATCGATGAACAAGCATTGCCTATCAGCGCAAAATTTTTCGCTTTATTAGCCGAAAAAGCGCTTAAACAATTAACATAAAGAAAAGCCGTTAAGAGTGTGCTTAACGGCTTTTCTTTTAAGTTAAATCTCGTTTTAAAAATACAGTATAAGAAACCCCTAAAAATACGAATAAATAAAGTAGTAGCATACACGATGCAAACGGGAACGTTACTCCATCAATAAAGCTTCCATTCTTTGCAATACTGTATAAATCTGTGTTTGCTGGCAATAAATATTTCGCCCAATCATATCTAGTTGCTGCTAGTAATGCGATGTTTCCTGATAAAGCGAGAAATAGTGAAATACCAATCGCGCCTCCGCTAGATCTTGTTAGCACAGAAATCATAAATGCAAACGCTGCATACACAATCGTTGGCAACCACGATAAAATATAATACTTACTAGCCTCTACAAAAATATTTTGTTTTATAATATTTCCATCTTGGAAAATAAATTCGCTCCATGCAGGCTGCTGGAATTTATAAATAACAAGCCCACATAAAATGGAAAAAATCATATTAAATATAAACAATAACGCTGCAAATATGACAATTGCTAAAAACTTAGCTGTCAAAATTTTAAAGCGACTCGCTGGTCGTATCGTTAAAAATTTATATGTTCCCCAGCTATATTCATTCGCAAAAATTGTACTTGCATACACGAGGATAAACGGAAGTAATATTGGAAATACGATAAAGCCTGTATCTCTCATGAAAGAAAGTGGAGAACTACTTGCCGGTGCTGTATCTGTATCTAAATGCTTCATCTTAAGCTGATATTCCTTTACAAGCTCATCCCCAGATCGTTCCGCTAAAATTGCTTCTTTTTCCATGCCTAGCTTTTTCTCAATTTCTACAGTTCGTTCTGTATAATCAGCTTTCCATCCTTTTGTTTCCGGCTCCAAATACTTTACAGTAACCCATCCTAATCCGATTATTAATACTGCAATAACTGCAAATGGAATAATCGTTCGCTTTCGCTTAAATATTTTATACAATTCGTTATACACTAAATTAAACAATATCTTTTCCCCCTGTTAATTCTAAAAATTGCTCTTCTAACGTTTTTCTTTCTTCATATACACGATACACTTGAATGTTTTTCTCAAGCAATGTACGAATAACATTTGGGATTTCTTCATCTTTTACATGAATAAGTAAATCATTACCTTTTATTAAAACATCTTGGTCTAACATTTCTGCCGCTTTATTCGCATCATCTACGCGTATACGGATTGTCTCCATCTCTTCACTTTGATTATGCTGAATATTTTGCGTCGCGACATATTCTCCGTGCTGAATAATGATAACTCTATCACACATTAATTCAACTTCTGAAAGTAAGTGACTAGATACAAGAACAGCTTTTCCTTGTTCATGTGCAATTTTCTTTATGTACATTCTCATTTCATGTATTCCACTAGGATCTAATCCATTCGTTGGTTCGTCTAATATTAATACATCTGGATCATGAATAAGCGCTTGAGCAATTCCTAAACGTTGTCTCATGCCGAGTGAATATGCTTTTACTTTGCGGTCAATTACTTGTCCCATTCCTAACAATTTCACTACTTCATCGATACGTTCTTCTGTCACGTTCCCATTCATTCGTCCGAAATATGTTAAATTTTCATAGCCACTCAAGAAAGGATAAAATTCCGGTGTCTCAATTACTGCTCCAATTTTCGAAGCAGTACTTTCAAATTGTTGTTTTACAGATTGACCATCAATCCAGACTTCGCCCTCTGTCATACGAATCATGCCGACCATCATTCTCATTAAAGTCGTTTTTCCAGCGCCATTTGGTCCGAGCAAACCAACTACTTCACCCTTTTTAACTTCAAAACTAATATTTTCTACAAGTGTCTTTGAACCGATTCGCTTCGTTAACCGCTCGACCTTTACAATTGATTGTTCATTTGTCATTCTATACAACCTTTCCTTCCCATTCTTTGTCAGGTCTTTACACTGTAACATGATTATTTTTCTGTGTAAAATAGAAAAAGGCATGATTCCTCATGCCTTTTCCTTGAAATGAAACGAATTTTTATCTTGTAAACTTTGAACAAATCGAAAACATTGCACCATCGATAATAGAAGGATAACGATCATAATTATACTAACGACTACGATTGCATATATTGTAATCGGTGCACTATCTATCCCTTGTATTCCTGCTATTTTCATACAGATAATCGTAAACAATTTTAAAAATAACATCCCATTAACTAACCCAAACACAAACGCTACTCCATAAATAAATAATTGCTCCTGACATAATAAACATAGTACATCATTTCTCTTCCCATTCTCTGCTACATAAGATTTAATTTCTTCTTTCCTCACTTGCAGAAGAGAATACGTCATTTTATATGTAATAAACATACATATGAAAATGACTACGATAAACAACGTGTAAAAACACATTTGAAATAAAAGTATAGTCCCTAATTCCCCAACAACTACTTCATTAAATTGTAGCGATATCATAAAAAACAAAATCATAGTACTCATAGCAATCCACATGAATTGCTTCATCCTTTTGGCAGCAAATGTTCTTATATTTTTTCTCGCTAACCGACATAAAGACATAAAATTCTTCCCCTACCTTATTACATACGCATTCTATACTACTAGTGTATAAAAATATGACATTTTAAACATCGCACTACAATCGGAATTTCCTCTAAGTCTTTAGTCCTAGAACACAAAAACGAACATGTTTATCTCTTTAGTATAGAACTAAAAAAAAGAACACTAAAGCGGAAAGGCAATAGTATTGCCTTTCCGCTTTAGTGTTTAATGAGGTGTACTTTTTAATAACTTAATTAATCTCATCCTCAACTTCTATTCTTTTCTTCTCTCTTGCAATTTTTAAAAACTCTAAAAGCTCTGGATTGCTATTCATTTTTTTGTAAGCTACTGACATTTCTGCAACAAAATTAGAATCATATAGTTCTTTATATACAACTTCTGTTTTATATAATTTATTTGCCGATACGGGTATGACTGTAATTCCAATCCCTGCTGCTACAAGTCCCATAACTGTTTGATATTCCGTCGCTTCTTGTACGATACGCGGACTAAACCCGACGTCGCGGCAAAGTGATAAAATTGTATCGTATAACGCTGGCCATACTGGTCTCGTAATAAATACAAACGGTTCATCTCGTAAATCTTCTATATGTATTTCATCTTTCTCTGCAAGTGGATGAGCCTTCGGTAAACATAAAGTACACGATAGTTTTTGTATCGGCTCTAATTCTAATAATTGTGTTGGGATTGGTGGACGCAAAAATCCAATATCAATACGATTATCATGAAGTGCATACACTTGATCTGGAGTAGATAATTCATGTAATGCAACAGACACCCTCGGAAATTTCTTTCTATACTCCCTTACGATAGATGGTAAAATATCATATATCGCCGCACCTACAAAACCAATTGAAAGTGAGCCCACTTCTCCCCTTTGGGCACTTTGTGCAATTTCTACCGCTTTTTCAATTTGTTCGAATGCTTTTTTTACTTCTTTCAAAAACATTTCTCCAGCTTCTGTTAATTCAACCTTTCTCTTCGTTCTTGAAAATAACATAACTCCCATTTCTTTTTCTAATTGCTGAATTTGTTGACTAAGCGGTGGTTGTGTCATTTGTAAACGAGCAGCCGCCCGTCCAAAGTGTAACTCCTCTGCCACTACAACAAAATATTGCAAATGCCGTAATTCCATTTTGGACACCCTTTTCCATTTCAATTAATACGTCTAATATATTAATAACATATAATTTATATATTAGACAAATTTTTTGAATGAACGTATAGTAGAATTTGTTAATTCTTTTTTACAATTTTTATGTAAAAAAAGAAAGAGGTGGTTACTGTATGAAATGGTGGAAATTAAGCGGACAAATTTTACTATTATTTTGTTTCGCTTGGACAGGTGAATGGATTGCAAAACAGGCACACCTCCCAGTTCCAGGAAGTATTATCGGTATTTTTTTATTATTAATTTCATTAAAATTTAACCTAGTGAAAAAAGAGTGGATACAGGACGGTGCAGACTTTTTATTAAAAGAACTTATTTTATTTTTCATTCCTTCTGCAGTCGCTGTCATACGCTACAAAGATACACTATCACAATACGGAATCGATCTCATCTTAATTATTATGATTAGTACACTTTGTGTCACTCTCGTTACAGGACTCTTAACAGAATTGCTACTAAAGCGGAAAGGATCCGTGCAATGATCGGTTTTCTTTGTTTACTATTAACACTATTCACATATTGGATATCGAAGAAAATGTATAAACGCTGGAATTGGAGCTTACTTTCTCCTCTTCTCGTCTGTCCTATTATTTTAATCGCTTTATTACTCGGACTAGACACATCTTATGAAACGTATGAAACTGGAGGCCAATGGTTAACAGAATTATTAAAACCTGCAACAGTTGCTTTTGCATGGCCAATCTATAAATACTTTGATTTACTCAAGAAACATGGAATGGCTATTTTACTTAATGTCATTGTCGGTTCGTTTCTATCAGTTATTACTTCAGCACTACTAGCAAATTATTTTCAAATTGATTCATCGTTAGAACATAGTTTAGCACCTCATATTGTAACGACACCAATTGCAATGGCCATTTCAGAAATGATTGGTGGTATGTCACAATTAACAGCAGTATTTGTTGTTTTAACTGCGTTAACAGGAGCATTGCTCGGACCTTCTCTCATTCGTATATGCCGTATTAAAACAGCAATTGCAAAAGGTATTATGTTAGGAACGAGCGCAAATGGAACCGGCACATCAAAAGCATTCGAAATCGGTCCTGTAGAGGGAACGATCGCAAGTTTATCTATGCTTTTAACTGCAGGAGCTAGTTTAGTTATCGTTCCGCTTTTCTTATCGTGGATACATTGAAAAAGCAAGTGTTTACACACTCGCTTTTTTATTTATGTATTTGTTTAAAATCTCATAATCCTCCGGGAAAGATAGCGTTAATTCCTTCATTTCATCTATCCCCTTCCAAGCAATTTCATGTATTAACTCATCAGGATTTTGGATTTTCATACTACCGCCTATTCTTTTTACGATATAATAATGAACGTATACAGGAACCCCATATGTAATCGCTTCTTTTTCGTATATTTTACTTACAACTTCCACATTGTAGCCTGTTTCTTCCCAAACCTCTCGGATACAACATTCCTCTAATGTTTCTCCTTTTTCAAGTCCTCCACTTGGGACGGACCACCTTTTTTCTTCACCCTTTTGTCCTTGTAATACCATTAAAACTTCATTTCTTTCATTTACACATACTGCTGCACAGCCTATCCATCTTTCCATATACATCCCTCCCCTACTACTATTCGGTTCCTTTTTCCTTTTCTCCTTGAAAAAAGAGGAAAAAAGGAAAACGATGACGAAAATTTACATCAACTTCATAGGCAGTTCCTTCTTAGAAATTAAAAACGGAAGGATGAAAGCATGATTTCTAAATATGTTGTAGAATGTGTCTTTTGCGAAGAAAATCGAAAACCTCGCCAGGCTATCGTCACAGTTCCAGCTACTACTCAGCTACTAGCTATTGAAAAAGTGCGTGCAGAATGTAAACGTCGTTTCGGAAAAGCTTTATTATTACAAACTGAAATTAAAGAAGAAATAGTTTTTGAACAAAAAGAAAGCTGACCATAAATTGGTCAGCTTTCATATCCGATCATATTTTCACATGAAGATTAGGGGCATCCTCTTTAAGGATCGGGATTTTCCCATTATGTACGTTCCATAATGGTCATCGAACAATATATTTCTATACAATTAAATATTGAATAGAATAGGGCAAAACTTGTTCGCATTTTTAGAAAAGGGATAGGGATATAATTCAAGTAGTACTTCGAATACTCGAACTTTACACTCATTATATTAAAGCAAATCCTTTTATATGGGAAATATGAATTACTTACATAATTCATTCGTAAAACATATTAGTTTGCTATATTATTTTTATTCCATGAATAACATGCATCCAGCTAGAACTGGTGTCATAATCATTGAAAACTTCAAAAGCATACTTGGTGCATAATTTGTAAACTTCGCCCCAATATACGCTCCTAACATCGTCCCAATTAATACTTGCAATAATAATATATGATCTAGGTAGCCTTCTGAACTATATCCTAGCCCACCTCCAATCGCAATTGGCAATATAACCAGCATTGTTGTTCCTACAGATTGCTGGATCGTTAATCCTAATAGAAACATTAATCCAAGTTGAATAAATGGTGCAGAACCTATCCCGAATGAACCAGCCATCATTCCAGTGACTAATCCAAGACATATACATTTCATTATGTTCTTTTTCGAAAAATCTTTAATCTCTGCTAAAAGTAACTCTTCCCTATTTTGAAACTTAATTAATTTAATAAACATAAAAATTGCAGATAAAAATAACATCCCAGCTGTAAACCAATGAAGAAGATGTCCTGGTATAAGTGAACCAATTTTTGAACCGATATAAGAACCAAGCGCTCCACATCCCCCAACAATCCCGCCTATAGTAAGTACTACATTTCCTTCACGATAATGACTTATAACCCCAGATAATGTCGTAAATGCCATAGCAGTTAAAGACGTTGCAAGTGCAACGTGAATAGGAATATGGAATACTAAAGTGAGTATCGCGATAATAAACCCGGCTCCCCCAGCTCCAACAAACCCTAATAAAATCCCCATTACTAACATCGTTATAATAATTGCCACATACTCTCCCTCCAGTAAGGCAATTATCCACCATATTCTTTCTTCTACACAAATAAAAAGCATCCATCTAGGATACTTTTTATTTCCATACTATGTACTTAATCTTGATTAATCAAAATAACCGCGGGGCCAGCGACTACTACTCCAGCTACTTCGATTTTTTCAAATTCCTTTACTGTAATAGATATAACGCCTTCTCTTTCCATCAATTCTTTACTCAGGACATCAGTCGGTATAGCTTTCACCGTCTTACCTCCTTTTCATTTATACAATATGCCAAAAACAACTTAACGCATCTATATATATGCATCACCTCCGCTTTCATTCCTTATTCCCTTCAAAACCCTTCTCTCCCTTCCATAACGTATTGAAAAATAAAAAAGCACTCGCAATCGCGAATGCTTTTTCATTATTTACTTTCTATTACTTTTAACATTCTATTAATAAATGCTGCCGATTCCCCACGCGTTGCAGAACCTTTCGGCATAAATTCATTATTTTCATTTCCTTTTACAATACCTAATCCATAAACACGTTGTACAGCTTGTTTATCATATGCTAAATCTTGATCTGAGAATGGTAACGAGACTAAGTTACCTTTAATTTTTTTATATTGCAGTGCACGGTCAATCATGATAACAGCTTCATCTCGTTTAATCGTATCGTTTGGAGCAAATATACCATTTCCTCTACCACTTATTATCCCAGCACTTGCTGCACGATTAATACCATCTATTAGCGATGGATGTGCTGTATTTAAGTCATTAAAATTCGATGATCCTTCAGGTAGCTGCAATGATCTTGATATTAAATTTGCAAATTCACCACGTGTCACAAGGCGCTCTGGCCAATAAGAACCTTTTCCATCTCCAACCATAATACCGCGCTTATCTAATTCACGAATGTCTGCTTCATACCAACCACCCGTTATATCATCTTTATGGTTCGCATCATAATAAACTTTTGTTCCTTGTAAGAATGGTTCCCACCCATTATTTTTAATCATAATGGCTGGACAAATCTTCCCACTCCAAAATTGATGTTTTTTCACATTTTCTAAAGGAATATTTAATTCCCCCATTAAATAAGCTGCTAGTTTACGAGCATTTTCAACAGCTTTATTATAATCACCATCTTCGTTTACAGCAATTTCAATCGCAATTGATTCTCGATTCCCAGTTCCTTCTGCCCCATCTCCTGCATGCCAAGCATTTTCGTTTAATGGCAGGTGTTGATAAATCTCTTTATCGTCTACCGTAAAGTGCCACGACGCTGAACGATCTTCCGTTCCCGTTGCTTGGTTATATAAATATATCGCATGGTTTCTAGCATTTGCCCCAACACTATAATTATCGGTCTCATGAATCGTAATATACTTCGGGTTCATCGCATAACCTGGACGAATATTTTCATTTCCTTTTGGTACAATCATTTCTTTTAAAGGTACACCATAAATATCCGTTGTTTTCTCTTCTATTGGCGCAACATACATAGCTGCTGCACGTTTTGTACGTGTTGGTGCTGCATCTTGTATAAGTGAAGCTTTTGTTCCTTCAAATTTTGCTGAAGGTGAATGAATCCATTTCATCTCATTATTTATTTTTACTTGGAACCATTCTCCCGCCTGTCCAATTGCTTGAATAGTTTGCGGCTCCAGTACATTTTCTTCTTTGTATGAAGTAAATGGTTCAGAGTAAGTAGAGCTTTCTTCATTAATAACTAACTTTTCACTTAATAACGGGTGAATTTCTTTAACCTCTACATTTCCATCACTATTTTGTATCCACCCCGTTCCCGATGAAGTTTGAACATAGTAAGCGTTTCCTTTTCTCTTCTCAGCTTTTACGACTTGATTCGAAATACGAATCCCTGTCTCTTTTTGAAAATTACTAGAATCGTATAAAGGTACTTCTTTCACTATATGTACAAGAAACTCACCTTGCACTTCACTTCTTACTCCTTTATCTTCCCCTCGACCATCTTCATCTTTCATATGGTTTTCAATACTTTTTAAAGCTTGTTCATCAGATGAAACTGTAACAGTTTTTCCAAGCTCATTAGCATAGGAATAATTTGGAATCGTTACCATACTAAATACAATTGATGCAGCTAAAACATTATAAAATCCTTTTTTCATCATAAATACTTAACACGCATATCATTAAATTCGTGTTAAAATTTCCCTCCTCAACCAAAATATAGATTATCTACTAAACTATTAAGCAACATAACCATTTACAATATAACAGACTCATTTCAATTCGTATAGATAGGAATGACTACTATTTGCCTACATTTACTATATTGGAATATAAAAAGAAGCTATAATATATAGCTTCTCTCTACGTTTCTTCAATCGTTATGCACCTTATATTCCACAACTTTACCATCTCTATCAAATTGTAAAACAAGATGTTCACTATCTATGGGAATAAAGCCACGTTCAGTTCCAAGATAGTACGAAGTGATAACCCCGTTTTCTCCATTTCTCGTTTCAGTAGGCGTTCCTAATAATTGTGTAATTTCTTCATTTGATTTTCCTGTTAATTTATATTTTTGCAATAGATCATCTACCATATGTACCCGTTTATCTTCAGCATGTAACCACCGATCTTGGTTAAACTTGGAAGTGTACGTATGCATACTTAATTGTGCCGTACATACTACTAACGGAATAAGTGCTACTATTAACACTCCCGACATTTGCTTCTTTTCTTCATTACGATTTTTAGCAACATATAAGATCGACTTTTGAATCATAACTAATAAAACAAATGGCATGGCTATTATAAAAATGCTCGTTACACTTAATGACGTATGAGCCATACCAATAATAAACATAAAAGCAAGATACATGAGTATATACAAACAAATATAAACATACAAAATACCCCTTAATATAACACTCAGAAAGCCCACCTCTTTTTAATTCATTATATAATTCATTCGATTAATGGTTTCTCGAAGTTTTTCCAACTCTTGACCTGTATATATTACTTTCCCCGTTAAGAATTCATTTCTGAAGAACGATACAATTTGCTCTCTATCTTTTAATCTCGGCGTTTTTTCTTCAGAAAGATCTAGCACTTCTTTCCCATTCTCATTATAAAAATATACAATCGGATTTATGTTTTCCTTTACAATATCAACTTGCATTTCTTTCAAACAATTGTATAGAATATGAGATAGTTTCTTCGCTCTATATACTGGGTTCCCTTCATTTTTCACTTGTATCGTTAATGAATCTTCACCTGTAATATATTCAAACGTCTCTTCTTTCTCTATCTCTTGTTGATACTTGCCAATTTCATCAATCATAAATGAATATGTACTAGCATTTTCTTTCGTTAAGCCATGAATTAATTTCCCTGTCCATTCTTTCGTTTCAAGTACATACATACCCGTTTTACTTAAAACAAGATGATGAATTCGAAAATCATTTCTTCCATGCTGATTCCTCATAAAAACATTCGGCATTATATGAAATTCATTATCTAGTATTATGCCTTGCTCTACGAAGCCACGCTTCATATATTGTAATGTTTCGTGCGTACTCACTTCGGCTCCATTTTTCGTATACTCTCGCAAATCTGCAATTAACTTTTGAAACATATGTATTTCGTTACTATGTTTTTCTTGCATTTCACTGCGTTCTTTACTATGTTGCACAGCTAATTGATTTTTCATCATACGCATATTTTCAAGTTCTCTAGCTGCACTTATTTGTAAATCATTGTATTTTTTCTGTTCCATATTTTTTAATGTATTTTGCTGCTCTTTATGTTCTGTAACCGTAGCTGCAATTTCATTTTCGTACGTTTCAATTGCTTGTTTCTTTTCAAATTCCGCTTGCTGGCTCTCTGATTCTAGCTGTTTATTTTTATAAAACAGCACGAATACTGCAGCTAATAATAATAAAATTACACCTATTAGCACATAATCCATATTTTTTCTCCTTTATTTCATTTTCAATTATTTTTTATAAATATATCTATTATAGTATACTATGGTTTCGATATAGACCTTGTAAAAGTTGTATATTTTTAATAAAAGGTACCTCTGAAGAGATACCTTTTATTTCCACTCTATTGTACACCATACTGAATATAACTTGAATCGTAGTATACCCA
>NZ_JAKUFF010000005.1:0-135611 GCF_022663305.1 Bacillus cereus group sp. BfR-BA-01408
TTTCTTTATCATCATCGTTCTTCTTCGTTATATCAATTGCATATTTAGCAAATTCATTTTCAGATGGTCCAACATATGATATTTTTCCATCTTTCTTTATATACTTTTGTGCATTTGGTGAAGAATCGAATGTTGTATGTAATTTATCGGCAACAATCGGTTTAAACGTCCAATTTTTATCTGCTGCTGGATCAATAACTGGCGTTTCTTGCATATACTTCACAATGATTTGACGCGTTTCATCTTGTGATTGGTATACAACCTCCCCTTTGCTTACACCTGGGAACGTTTGGCTGCTTCCGCGATAGTTATTTGTAGCGACGATGAATTCTTGATTGTCAGCTACTGGCTTCCCTTCATATGTCATATTTACAATACGATTCGTATTTGCATTTACAACTTTTCCATCTTTATCGTATTTCGCCGGTTGTGTTACATCAATTTCGTATTTTAAGCCATCTAAAATATCGAAGTTATATGTAGGATAACCTATATTTACTAACGGCTGTTCTTCTGTTTTCTTTGGATCAATTTGATTAAACTGACCTGCAGACATTTCAAGCCATTCTTTTACTTGTGCCCCATTTACTTTTACAGCATATAACGTATTTGGATATACATATAAATCTGCCACGTTTTTAATTGCTAACGTTCCAGCTGGAATATCCGTATAATATGTAGCACCGTTTCGGCCACCTGCTTTAAATGGTGCTCCTGCAGATAAAACTGGAATTCCTTTATATTTGCTGTACTGCCCATTTTCAGCAAATAACTTTTCTACATACCATTTTTGTGCATTTGTCACAAGTTGTACAGAAGGATCATCCTGTACTAATGAGAAATAACTATTAATTGGCGCTGTCGTTTTTCCTACAGCAGTATTCACATAATCAATTGTCGCTTGATGATCATCTTTAATTTCATTAACTAAATTTTGATCAGATTGTACGAGTGGGTTTCCTTTACTATCAGCAATCGGACGAAGTTGCGGCTTCGATTGCTCTTTTTGTACTTCCCATTTTCCATTTACTTTTTTCAATTGCATATCAATAATACCTAAGTTACTTCCAAAGACACCAGGCATTACAACTGGAACACCATTAAATACGTCCTTCACTTCAGTATGTGAATGTCCCATTAATACTGCATCTACACCAGGAACTTCTGTTAAATAATACGATGCGTTTTCCATGCCAACGTTGTATCCACTCTTATCAACACCTGAATGCGCTAGTGCAACGATAACATCTGCACCTTCTGCTTTCATTTTTGGCACCATTTTTTTCGCTGTTTCAACTATATCTTTCGCTTTCACTTTTCCTTCTAAATTTGCTTTATCCCAGTTCATAACTTGAGGTGGAACAAATCCCATTACGCCAATTTTCACTTTTTGTTTTTGACCTGATTCATCTTCTACTTCTTTTTCAAAAACATGATATGGTTTAAAGTAGTTTTGATCATTCTCTTCATTATTATCTTTATCATCTTTATAGACGTTCGAGTTAATAACCGGGAATTCTGTTTTACTAATTACTTTGTTTAAATAATCTAAACCGTAGTTAAATTCATGATTCCCAAGAGAGATGACGTCATACTTCATTAAATTCATTAAACGATATAATGGGTGTGTATAACTAGGATCCACAGGCTTCTTCGGATCATTTATTTTATTCGCTACATAATCTCCAAGCGGTGTCCCTTGTAATGCATCTCCATCATCAAATAGGACAGAATTCTTCGCTTCTTCACGCGCTTTATTCACAAGTGTTGCAGTTTGCACGAGACCTACTTTATTATCGGTTTTCGTTTGATAATAATCGTAATTCATTAAGTTAACGTGAATATCTGATGTTTCTAGAATTCGTAAGTTAACCGTACTCTCCCCAGTTTGCTCATCCGCATGAGCTGTTGCTGGCAATACTTGCGGCGCTATAACACCAATAGCAAGAGTTGCTCCAGCTAGCATTTTTTTTGACTTTTTCACAAAAAATCCCCCTTATACAATTACCAAAAATAATGAAATGAATCCGTCTCTAATTACATACCTTTTTTCTTCTATTGGAGATAAGATTTTCATTTCATCCTGCGCTAATGAGTAGTCCTCTTAAACGCTCGATTGGTGAGATTTTACTCATCGGGAAATAAAGCCCTGCTAATTAAAATTTCACCTTATCTGACATTATCATATATAATGTACTTTCATATCGTCAATATTTTTTGACATACTTCTACAAATTTTCTGTAAAGTTATTGTAAACTTTTCATAAACATATAATATGCCCTTACATTGTTAATACTGCTGAATATGATACAATTACCAATTACAAGGAGGATGAATTTATGAAAAAAGTCATCTTAACAATTGTTTGTCTCCTCCTTCTAATCATTTCTTATTCTTATTTTGAAAAGAACGATGAGACAAAACAAAATGAACCCGAAGAAAAAACAGAAAAAACATCTACTCCAAGTTGGATTGATAAGCAAACAAACGATTCCTTCTATCATCTCGTACTAGGTGATTCGCTCGCCAAAGGATATGGATCGACACAAGGTGGATTTGCTGAATTAGCCTCTAAACAAATAGAAGCACAAATTCATAAACCAATTACTGTAGAAAACCTTGGGATAAACGGTCTTACAACAGATCGTCTCGCTAAAAAGGTTGAATCAGAAGATGTAAAGCAAAAAATTAGAGCAGCCAATATTATTACAATTAATATTGGGGGAAATAATTTGTTTCGCTTAAATCGTGATGTCGGTGTTATAGACGGTATTAAAATGTTAAATAAAGAAAAAGCTCATTTTGAAGCGGATGTAAAAAATATTGTAAAGACAGTCCGAAATCAAAATCCGGATGCTTTACTCATTCTTTCTGAACTCTATAACCCGTTACAACTCGATGACTCCATCGCAAGTTATGCAGATATGTTTTTAGATGGCTGGAATGAATCTGTTTATTCCATTGCAAAAGCAAATCAACCATCTATCGTTTTACCAATTCGCAAATTAATATCAAATGATAAGAAAGAATTACTCTTTGACCAAGTACACCCTAACGATAAAGGCTATTCGATTATTGCCGATTCCTTTACAAAAAAAGTGTTGGCCTACAAATATTAAAATTCACATGAAACAATTCTATTTTTATAACATGTCTTTTTTGTTACAATGAGAGTGGAAGGGGGCCTTTATATGGAATCACGCGAGTGGGAACGTATTGTTGATCATCTTCTTTCGCTAGTGCCTCTTTTTTATCGCAAATTTATGCTTCCTGGAGAATTTTCTTCTCAAAGACATATGCCGCCATCACATACACAAGTATTACTGCTTCTGCATGAAAATGGCACATTAGCAGTTTCCGAAATCGGCAAGCGGCTAGCGATTTCACGGCCTAACATGACACCTCTATTAAACAAACTGATCCAAGAAGAACTAATAGAGCGTCATTATAGCGAAAAAGATCGACGGGTCATTTTAATTTCCCTGACAGCTGAAGGGAAATTGTTAGTAAATCAGTATCAACAATTCATTTTAGACAAATTAAAAGAAAATTTCCAAACGTTATCTGAGGAAGAACGTGAAAAACTCATTCACTCTCTTCAAACCATTCAAAATTTAATTTTGAAAACAAACGCATAAAGCTGCTTCTAAATAGAAGCAGCTTTATGATTCGTAATAATTACCATAATATACATTTGAATATGGCCATGTCGTTAAATACGGTTTATGTTCTTGCGTAGGCTGTTGTTGTGGTATTTGCTGAAATTGTTGCTGTTGATACACTCCAACTTGCTGCCTCATATCATTTACTGGATAATAATTTGTATATGAGTATACTTGAGGTACATAGTAATAATACATTCATTCTCTCCCCCTTTTTCTTAAACATATTCAAAGGAGAAAATGAATGTGCCATTCTTTATATTTGTACAAGTGGTTCTCTCACTTTTTTCTTTCTATTCTTCAAACGTAACTTACGGTTCTTTTCATACAAATAATGCACAACAAAATATGAAATTACCCCAAACACAACTCCTAAAATCGTCATTCCAATTAATACATACACTTCACTTTGTAATAACCCCTTTAATATCGTAAAAATATGACTCGAAAACAAGTCAGATATCGTAAAGGGTTCATGATGTATTTTTTTCACATGAAATGGATAAATCATTTTTCCTAACGCATAAGCAAATGGAAATAAAAATACCGGTAAAAATGATATTTTCCCGATAATATTGCCAATCACCGCAGCAGGAAAAGATCCCTTTGCTAACCTGACGATTGGATAAAATATTAAATAGACGAGCGATGCTGTATATATAACCAACATCTCTAAACCAAAACCAATCGCAAAACCTAACGATACTTTCTTCGCTCCTTCTGGTGATCGAAGCAACTTATAATATTGAAACTTTAATATTCTCCACATCCGCTGAAAAAACGAATATGTTTTCTTAGTTGTTTTCAAATTCATCATCTCTTTAACTATATTTTTTTATCTAGTATGTCCTTACATGATATGAAAAACAAATTTAGTTTACTCTTTTTATTATAAATGATATAAAGATGGTTAACCAAATATACATACGACATTTCAATATAAAAAAGCACACCTCCAGTTATTTACATCTAACAACTGAAGGTGTACATCCTTTAGGAAAGCTCTTCTACATTTTTAAATAAACTTACTAATAATGCTTTTTGCGCATGCAATCGATTACCGGCTTGCTCAAATACGATAGATTTTGGTCCATCTATAATTTCGCCTGTTACTTCTTCTTCACGATGGGCAGGTAAACAGTGTAAGAAACGATACGTTTGCTTCGCATGCTTAACAAGTTCTTTATTAATTTGGTATGGTTGAAATAAAGTATATTTCTCTTCTTCTCCCTCTTGCCCCATGCTCATCCAAACGTCAGTATAAATGAAATCTGCTTCACTCACCGCTAATTCAGGATTATGCAAAATTTCAATTTCAGCTCCTGTTTCTTCAGCAATCGCTAACGCTTTTTTTACAATCTTCTCATTCGGTTCATATCCTATAGGCGTTGCAACTGTCATGTGCATTCCGACTTTTGCACTCGCTAACAACAATGAATGACATACATTATTTCCGTCACCGACGTAAGCCAATTTTATTCCTTTAAATGTATTTATTTCTTCATATATTGTCATTAAGTCTGCCAATGCTTGACAAGGATGATGATCGTCAGTTAAACCGTTAATAACAGGAATGCTCGATTCTTTTGCAAGCTCTTCTACATCCGCGTGTGAGAATGTACGTATCATGATCCCGTCAATATACTGCGATAATACTTTCGCAGTATCTGAAACGGTTTCTCCTCTTCCCATTTGCATCTCTTTTCCACTTAAAAACATACCGTGTCCCCCGAGCTGTACCATTCCTGCTTCAAAAGATACGCGAGTACGAGTTGAATGTTTATCAAAGATAAGCCCTAATATTTTGCCTTGCAGTAAAGGCTCTTGCTTATTCTTTTTTAAATATATTGCGAACTCAATTAAAGAAATAATTTCTTCTTTCGTTAATTCTTCTAGTGTTAAAAGGTCTTTCGTATTTAATTTCGGTACTTGTACAGTTGACATGAAAATTCCCCCTTATATAATTGATACGTTTTTTGTACAAACTACTTTTTTTATCATATATACTGCCTGTTCTAGTTCTTCATTCGTTACAATAAGTGGCGGTAATAGTCTTATAACAGTAGGTCCTGCTTGTAATACGAGAAGTCCTTCTTCTTCTAGTTGTTCTATAAAACTTGCAACTTCATGCTTACACTCAATCCCAACCATAAGCCCCTTACCACGTATATTTTGAATACATTCGACATGTCGTAATTCCTCTTGCAACTTCTGTAATACGTAATCGCCCTTTTCCTTTACTTCTTTTAAAAACGATGGTCTTTTACTTACTTGCAATACTTCTTTCGCTGCAGCCATTGCAACATAATTCCCGCCAAACGTTGAACCATGTGATCCTGCAGTAAACGATGTTCCAAGTTCTTTCCTACCAATCATTGCTCCGACAGGAATCCCGTTTCCAAGTGCCTTTGCGACGGTAACGATATCAGGTTTTATTCCCATTTGTTCGTAAGCAAATAATGTCCCTGTTCTTCCGATCCCTGTTTGGACTTCGTCTATAATAAATAAGGACCCAAACTTCTTACATAATGCTTCAATCGCTTTCAAAAAAGATAGATCAGCAAGTATGACTCCTCCCTCTCCTTGAACAACTTCTATCATTACTGCCGCAACTTCTTCATTCATTACTTCCTCTAATGCCTTTATATCGTTAAAAGGCGTATGTAAAAAAGATGGAAGGAGCGGACCAAATCCTTCTTTCACTTTATTTTGCCCCGTCGCACTCATCGTTCCAAATGTTCTACCGTGAAAAGACTGCTCACACGTTACGACGAGAGATTTTCCAGTATGCTTACGGGCTAACTTCAAAGCTGCTTCATTCGCCTCTGCCCCGCTATTACAGAAAAACGCATAATCTAATGCTATATTTTCTGTTAATAATGACGCGACTTCTTCTTGTAAGCTGTTTGTAAACAGGTTAGATATATGCCATATTTCATGCAGTTGCTCTTGTACAGCTTTCATAACAGTAGGGTGACAATGCCCTAAATTACATACGCCAATTCCCGATGTAAAATCTAAATATTGCTTACCGTTATGATCAATAACTTTCGTTCCTTTTCCCTTTACAAACTCACTCTTTCTTCTTCCATACGTTTGAAAAAGATGACTTGTCATGCAATACTCACACCCCTCGTTACCGTCGTTCCGATACACTCACCTGTAACCTCGGTAAAATCCTTCGTCCCATTTACGATACTAACCTTTTGCACTCCCATTTTTAATGATGCTAGTGCTGCCTGTACTTTCGGAATCATCCCACCGGTAATAACTCCTTTTTCTATTAAATTCACAATTTCAAATTCATCCGTTTTCTTTAGTAACTTTCCTTCATGTAATACCCCATCTACATCTGTAATAAAAATGAGCTCTTTTGCAGATAATGCAGCCGCAATTCCAGCTGCGGCGGTATCCGCATTTATGTTATAAATCTCATTATCATTTATGCCGACCGGAGCAATAACAGGAATATAATTCATATTTATTAATCCTTTTAGTAAGGCCGTTTCGACATACCTTACTTCTCCCACATATCCTATCTCCTCACTGACAGGTTGAACTTGAAGTAACTTGCCATCACACCCTGAGCAACCTACCGCACGTAAATTATGCTTTTGTAAATTCATTACAAGTTTTTTATTCGTACTTCCGCATAGCACCATTTGAACAATATCCATAACTTCTTTTGGTGTTACCCGTAATCCATCTTTTTTTTCTACGTTGATGTTACAATCTTTTAATTTGGCATCAATTTCTGGGCCACCGCCATGGACAATCACTACTTTATACTTCTGTTGCAATTTCTTTATACAATCAAAAAACACATCATGTAATTGATCCAACATACTACCGCCGCATTTCACTACAATATAATCGCTCATCTTCCCTCTCCTTATGTACGATAACAAGCGTTTATTTTCACATATTCATAGCTTAAGTCACAGCCCCAAGCTGATCCGGTCTCTTCTCCTAAATGTAAATTCACATCAATCATAATTTCATGTTCTTGTAATCTCATTTTCATTTCCTCTTCAGAAAACATTTGAGGTTCACTATTTTTCAGCACCGCAATAGATTGAAGAGTAATATCAATTGTATTTGGGTTAATCGCGACTTCACTTTGTCCAATGGTACTAATAATTCGCCCCCAGTTTGGATCTTCACCATGTATTGCTGTTTTCACAAGACTAGAACCGACTATTTGCTTTGCAATTTTCTTTGCCTCTTCATTCGTTCGAGCTCCTAACACATTTACTTCTATTAACTTCGTAGCGCCTTCACCATCTTGTGCGATTTTTTTCGCTAAATCTTCACATACCTTCTGTAAAGCAAATACGAAAGTTTCCCAATCTGCATGTTCCATATTGATTGGTTTCGTTTCTGATAATCCACTTGCCATAACGATGACCATATCATTCGTAGAAGTATCTCCATCTATCGTAATTTGATTGAATGTATGATTCGTGATTTGTGATAATGTTGTTTGTAATACGTCATGCTCTATATGAGCGTCTGTCGTAATAAAACTTAGCATCGTTGCCATATTTGGATGAATCATCCCTGAACCTTTCGCAACACCAGCAATCAGCACCTTCTCCCCATCAATCACCATTTCATAGCAAGTTTCTTTCGTTATAAGATCCGTCGTTAAGATCGCTTCAGAAAAAGAATGAGCTTCCCTTTCTTCCTTCGCTGGGATAAGAGTAGCAATCCCATTTCGGATTATATCCATCGGCAGCGGAACACCAATTACACCTGTTGAAGCTACTGCAACATAATTTTCTTTCAATCCAAAATGTTCTGCTCCTAATGCACGCATCTCGTAAGCATCTTGTAATCCTTTCATTCCTGTACAAGCATTTGCATTTCCACTATTAACGATAATAGCTTGTAATTTCCCCTCAGTCGCTATACTATCCTTCGTTACTTGCAAGGGAGCTGCTTGTATTTGATTTGTTGTATAAACAGCAGCACATGATGCTGGTGTATCACAAACGATTGCCCCTAAATCCTTTTTCTCTTTTTTCAAACCAATTGCAGTGCCAATGGCCGAGAAACCTTTTGGAGTTACAATCGAACCATTTTCTACTTTTGTAATAGACGCTACTTTAATCATCATGTCCCCCCTTATAGATAAAGCGGCATATGTTGTAAACCTGTTGTTTCTTCTAGTCCCGCTATTATGTTTGCATTTTGAATTGCTTGCCCAGCCGCACCTTTCATCATATTGTCTATAACAGAAACGACTGTCACTCTTCCTGTTCTTTCATCGTAAGCTATCCCCATATCACAATAATTTGAGCCCCTCACTTCTTTCGGACTTGGAAACTCTCCTTGCGTACGAATTCGAACAAAAGCCGATTGTTCATACGTTTCTTCATATAATTTTTGAAGTTGTTCTATTTCCATTTCTCGCTTTACTTTCGCATAAAGTGTAACCATAATTCCACGTGATATCGGTATTAAATGTGTACTAAACGTGATTGGCTTCGTTTCTCTATTCCATTCCGCGAGCATTTGCTCAATCTCAGGAACGTGTTGATGCTCATTTACTTTATAAATACGCAAGTTATCGTATAACTCAGGAAAGTGAGTCATCGTTGTTGGCGTTTTTCCTGCTCCAGATACTCCTGATTTCGCATCAATAATAATCGAATCTTCTTCAATTATGCCGCTACGAACTAATGGCAATGTCGCTAATAATGCAGCTGTAGCAAAACATCCCGGATTTGCAATTAAATTTGCATTTTGAACCTCGGACCTTTTCCATTCACTTAGCCCATATACAGCTTTACTAAGAATTTCTTCTTTTGCAGCTGCCCTTTTGTACCACTGTTCATATATGAAAGGATCTTTCATACGAAAGTCTCCAGATAGGTCAATTACTTTTAAACCTACTGCTAATAATTTTGGAGTTAACTCTGCTGATACTCCTGCCGGGGTTGCCAAAAATACAATTTCTGCTTCTTTCACTATTTCCTCCGCATCAATTTCTTGTAACGTATGAACAAGAACATTTTGAAAATGCGGATATACATTTGTTATACACTCGCCAACTTGTGAAAAAGAATGGAGAGATGCTATCGAAAAATATGGATGTTGTTCTAATAACCGAATTAACTCAATACCTCCATACCCAGTTGCTCCAATAATCGCGACTTTCATATGCTCCTCCTCATATCGATTCTTTAAATTAAGTATGATTATAATATTGTATATTTATAGAGTCAATTAAATATTTATAAATTTCATAAACTTAAAAAACTTAATTTTACTAGAAAAACAATATACACAACAGAATTTTTATACACAAATAGTGCATAGTAGTTTTTTTATTTCACTTCAAGTACAATAAAACAATACATACGTACATACAGGCGGGGAGAACATGAATGAAAAATTAATTGAGAAAATGATTATAAAAAGTTTTCAGCAATATCAATGTAATCCTATGTCAAATGAGGATCAGGAAATGCTTATTAAACATATTCAAACGATTATTCATTCAAATACTGAAATTGATGTATACGAGGCAGTTGAGGATATCGTTTACGATTATGTGACTGGGAAATAAAGTAAAACTTTAATCAGTGGGGGTTTTCTTCATCCCCCACTGATTATCAGCCCTCACCAATCGGACTTTTATGGGCAGTTGATCCCCCACCTAACTTCTTTGCTTTCGCTGAATTTTGAGGTGGGGGTCTTACTGCCCATTAAAGCGGGATAAAAAAATAGGAGATTTCCATATGGAAATCTCCTATTTTTTACTTAATGATTTGCCTGCTACGCGCTCAAATAAACCTGGGAATAAAGCATACAGTTTTGGACCAATGCCCATCCATTTCGGTAAGTTTACTTCACGCTTTTTCGTTTGCATCGCTTTTACAATTTGCTCTGCTACATATGTTGGTTTTAACATGTATCGTCCCATATTTTTCACATATGTACCGGATTGATCAGCTATTTCAAAAAAGTTTGTATCTATCGGACCTGGATTAATCGCTGTTACGAAAATATTTGTACTAGATAACTCCATGCGTAAACTATTCGTAAAGCCTAGTACTGCATGTTTCGTCGCTGCATACGCACTCGATTTCGGAGTTGCAATTTTCCCAGCAAGTGAAGCAACATTAATAATATGTCCTTCGTTTCTTTTCACCATATAAGGTAGTACCGCTTTCGTACAAGCTACTAATCCAAATACATTTACTTGGAACATATCTTTCACTTCATCCATTGATGCATCTTCAAACGTTTTAAAAATACCAAATCCCGCATTGTTTACTAATATATCAATACGTCCTACCTCTTGTAATACTTTTGAAAAAACAGATTGTACTTCCGTCTCTTCACTTACATCTAATACATAATAATAGCAAGGCGTATTATAAGTTTCTTTAATTTTGTCTACTAACGCTTTTAATTTCTCTTCTGTTCTAGCCATTAATACTGGAGTCGCCCCCTGCTCTGCAACTTGCATTGCAACTTGCTCTCCAATTCCACTAGAAGCACCTGTAATGACGATTACTTTATTTTGTAAACGTCCCGTCATTGCTGTCACCTACTTTGCATAATAAATCAATTGTTGCGAAGATTCATCAATCATCACTTGTTGATTATATGCTAAAAAGTCTAATTGTCCAACCGTTTCTGAAATAGTAAGTGGCAATTGTTCCTTATACAATACCGGAAATAGTTTTACACATACTTCAAATGCTGTCATTGGTTTTTCCTTTAATAACTCAAGCACTTTAAATGCACGTGTTTCTTGCTTTTGTAATCTCGTTTCAATAAGTTGTTTCACATTTAGAACATCTTCTCCATGTCCTGATAAAATGCGTGAAATATTCATTTCACTTAAACGCTTTAACGTTTGATTATATTGTAATAACGGGCGCGCCCTTTCTGTTTGTCCTTCATATGGTGGTTCTAATATTGGATTCGAAGAAATATGACTAATGAGAGCATCCCCTCCAATTAGTATTCCATCAGATTCTCTATATAATGAAATATGAGTGGAAGCATGACCTGGTGTTTCAATTACTGTAAAACCAGGCATTGAATCAATACGATCTCCCTCTCTCACAGTATGCGTTAGCGATCTATTACAAGAATATTTCAGTGTCCTTGTCGTCAATAACGCCTCGTCTTTCAAAAATGCTGCTGGAACACCAAATTGTAAAGCCGTCTCTCTAAAAAACTCATGATATCGCTTTAAAAATTCTGGATTTTGCGTGATCCACGGCTCATTCCAAGGGTGTCCAATAATGTTCGTCTTCTCAGAAAATATATTTAAAAGCCCACAATGATCCGCATGATGATGCGTAATAACTACTGTTTTAATATCTTCTATCGTATATCCTAATGTACATAACTGACTTTCTAACGCATTTCTTGCCTCTTCTGTATTCGTCCCTGTATCAATTAATGTTAATGTCTCCCCCTCAACTAAAAACACATTCACAGTTTCAACTGCAAATGGCACAGGAATCTCCATTCGGTGAATCGCCGTCATGCTTAGCCCCCCTGTCTCTTTCCGGTTCAAAAATGAATACTTCTTCAGTTTACAACTTCCTTATATATTTGTCATTATTTTCAGATAAAAAGAGGTGTTTCCTAGAAAAAAACGAATGTATGTACATTTATAAGAATTTCTAACCAAAATTAAAGGAGGAACATCATGTCTATTCAAAACATTTCCTTTCTCGGTGCAGGCTCTATTGCTGAAGCGATTATTGGTGGCTTGTTACATGCAAATGTTGTGAAAGGCGAACAAATTACTGTAAGTAATCGTTCTAATGAGACAAGGTTACAGGAGCTACATAACAAATACGGTGTCAAAGGTACACATAATAAAAAAGAACTACTTACTAATACAAATATTCTTTTTCTAGCAATGAAGCCAAAAGATGTTGCAGAAGCGCTTACCCCTTTTCAAGAAGACATACATAATAACCTGCTTATTATTTCGTTATTAGCAGGTGTTTCTACTCATTCAATTAGAAGTCTACTTCAAAAAGACGTTCCGATTATTCGTGCCATGCCAAATACATCTGCAGCTATTTTAAAATCAGCTACTGCTATCTCACCTTCAAAACATGCAACAAAGGAACATATTCAAACTGCCATAGCTTTATTTGAAACGATCGGTCTCGTCTCTGTTGTAGAGGAAGAAGATATGCATGCTGTCACTGCATTATCCGGAAGCGGGCCTGCTTATATTTATTACGTAGTAGAAGCGATGGAAGAAGCTGCAAAAAAAATCGGTTTAAAAGAAGATGTTGCAAAGTCACTTATTCTCCAAACGATGATTGGTGCTGCTGAAATGCTAAAAGCAAGTGAAAAACACCCGTCTATTTTGCGAAAGGAAATTACCTCTCCTGGTGGAACGACCGAAGCGGGCATTGAAGTATTACAAGAACACCAATTTCAACAAGCGCTTATTTCTTGTATTACACAGGCAGCGCAACGATCACATAATCTTGGGAAAACGTTAGAACAGTTAACAAAAGAAAAATAAAAAATGGAGCTCAATCTTACTTGAGCTCCATTTTTTATAAACATATATTTTTAGTTATTCGTCTTCCCAAAAATCTCTTCTTGCAGACGGCGACCAGTCGGTGTTGCTGCAAGTCCACCTTCAGCTGTTTCACGAAGTGCTACTGGCATCGTTTGTCCGATTCTAAACATCGCCTCAATTACTTCATCACATGGAATAGTACTCGTTACACCAGCTAATGCTAAATCAGCTGAAATCATCGCATTTGCAGCTCCTGCTGCATTACGTTTTACGCAAGGTACTTCTACAAGTCCTGCAACAGGATCGCATACTAAACCAAGCATGTTCTTTAATGAAATTGCCATCGCTGTAGCTGCTTGCTCTTGTGTTCCACCAGCCATTTCAACTGCAGCTGCAGCTGCCATTCCACTTGCTGAACCAACTTCAGCTTGGCATCCTCCCGCTGCACCAGAAATACAAGCGTTATTCGCAACAACCATACCGAAAGCTCCTGCTGTAAATAAGAATTCAATCATTTCTTCACGTGTAGGCTGCAATTTTTCTCTTAGTGCAAATAGTACACCTGGCACTGTTCCAGCAGACCCTGCTGTTGGTGTTGCACAAATAATTCCCATCGCTGCGTTTACTTCATTTGTTGCAACAGCTTTACTCACTGCGTCCAAAATCGTATCTCCAGATAAGCCTTTTCCACTCTTCATATACGCCTGAACTTTTACAGCATCTCCACCAGTTAAACCAGTTGGTGATTTCACTCCGCGAATACCACGTTCTACTGCTTGCTCCATCACGACTAAGTTCTTTTCCATACCAGCAATTACTTCTTCACGTGAAATACTTCTTGTTTCCATTTCACATTGAATCATAATTTCTGCGATTTTTACATTTTGTTCTTTAGCTTGCGCCACTAGTTCCGCTGCGTTCCGAAACATGGTGTGTCCCCCCTGCAATTATTCCATAATAGTTACTTGACAAATATTTTGTTGCGCTTTTATTTCTTCAATCACTTCATCTGCTAATATTTCATCTGTTTCGATGACCATAAGCGCTCTTCTTCCTTTTTCTTTACGAGAAACACTCATTGTACTAATGTTAATCTCGTGTTTCGCAAGGATTGAAGCTACTGCTGCAATAGCACCGAAGCGATCGTTATTTACAATAAGTAGTGCTGGACTCGTGCCTGATAATTGAAGATCGAATCCGTTTAATTCTACAACTTCAATTTTACCGCCACCAATTGAGCAAGCAACAACTTCAATTTCTTCTTCACCTTTATACAAACGAATTCTTGCTGTATTTGGGTGAGGTGCATTGGCATCCTCTTCAATGAATTCCACTTCAATTTCGCGCTCTTTTGCTATCTCTAGCGCCTCTGGAATACGTAAGTCATCTGTTTCAAACCCTAATATCCCACCTATTAGCGCTACATCTGTACCATGCCCACGATACGTCTTTGCAAATGATCCATATAATGAAATGCTTACTCTTTCTGGTTCATGACGAAACAGCTGGCGAGCAACTTGCCCCATTCGTGCTGCGCCTGCTGTATGTGAACTTGATGGACCAATCATAACTGGACCGATAATATCAAATACTGAGCGATACTTCATCATAACTCCCCCTAAACCTCTATGAAAAAATTTTTTACTATTCTATTAAGCTACCAAATCGGTTGCTTTTCCAGTTGTACTACGAATTTGTTCCGCTATACGAATTGGATCGTTTTTGAATAACAATGAAACAATCTATCCTGAAATAATACTAGTTGTCATAATAAATAAGAAACTTAGCATTACCTTCATTTAAAAATAATATAAGCTAATCCACAATAAAGTCTGGTAGCAATCCAAAGTTTAACACAGAACCACTTACAAGGATAGCATAAACAAGTGAAACTATAATCAGCGGGAGTTTTGTCCATTCCCAATAATTATTAGCCCACAACAATCGTGCTTTTACGAGCAGTTATCTCTCGCTTAAATTCCTCGCATTCGCGAATTTTGAGGTAGAGTCTTACTGCCCATTAAAGTGGGATAAATTATAATCTGCCCTCATTATAACTTGTTTTTAATAAAACGCTTACTTTTAATGAATTTTAAAAGTTCTGAATAAAAATCCATTTTTGCTATTTGTATCATTCGTATGTCATCTGACTTATATAACAGTTTTTCTAAATAATCGATACTATGTATTTTTATCCTATATTTTCACATCATTAAAACTTTCTGTTTCATCTAATATAAGCATAAAATGATAACAGTTTTATTTTAATTTTTTTAGAAAAAAAAATGGCAACCTCTCGTCGCCATTTTTTCATATCATTATTATCTTTCTACTGGAAATGATTTTAAATCCGTTGCTATTTCTGTATTAGAAAATAGCTCTCTTGCCTCTTTCAATAATTCCTTATACGTATCCCCTTGATAACGAGAACTAATATGAGTCAATATTAATCGTTTTGCATTTGCCTGAAGTGCAATACTCGCAGCTTGCTTAGATGTGGAATGAAAATAATCATAAGCTTGTTGTTCATCTTCTGCCGCAAAAGTTGCTTCATGAACTAGTACGTCAGCGTCTTGTGCCAGCTCTCTACTCGCTTCACAAAATCTTGTATCACCTAAAATGGTAATAATTCTTCCTTTTTGAGGTGGGCCGATAAAATCTTGTCCGTTTAGTATCGTACCATTTTCCAATTCAACCACTTCTCCATCTTTTAAACGCTTAAAGAGCGGACCTGGTTTCACACCCATCTCCAGCAATTTATCGACTAAAAGGGCGCCTTGTATATCTTTCTCTATAATACGATACCCAAAACATTCAATACCGTGTGACAATCTTTTCGTTTCCACATGAAATTCATTATCTTCAAACACGGTACCTTCTTCTGTTATCTCAACAATTTCAAGTGGGTATTTTACATGTGTCGTACTTACTGATAATGCTACTTCAATAAATTGTTTAATTCCTTTTGGTCCATACACTGTTAAAGGTGTAGTCCCTCCTTGAAACGAACGGCTTCCTAATAAACCAGGCAATCCAAAAATATGATCACCATGTAAATGCGTAATAAATATTTTTTCAATGCGGCGTGGACGTACTGATGTATGTAATATTTGATGTTGCGTCGCCTCGCCACAATCAAATAAC
This sequence comes from Bacillus cereus group sp. BfR-BA-01408, assembly GCF_022663305.1. Taxonomy (NCBI): domain Bacteria; kingdom Bacillati; phylum Bacillota; class Bacilli; order Caryophanales; family Bacillaceae; genus Bacillus; species Bacillus cereus group sp. BfR-BA-01408. The sequence continues at coordinate 16,328 of NZ_JAKUFF010000005.1, forward strand.
CAAGTTTGTCCTCGTTCTTCTAACAATTGCAAAGCAATTGCTGAAACGTTCCTTCCTTTCGAAGGAACACCTGCACCAGTTCCTAAAAATACAAATTCCACTTTCTTTCCTCCAGCTCTTTATATAATCTACCTTTCATCTTACGGAATGTTATTTCAAATGGCAAATCGAATTTACACAACCAATCATCTAGACAACTATATATCACGAACGTTATACTCAAAAAGTTTAGATATCGTTCGTGTTTTATGTTAAAATGATTATACTACATTTTAAGGGAGCGTTTTATTATGAAAGAAGCATTTCGTTTACAAACTGATTTTTCATCTTCATTTGATCGCTGGGTAAGTTCTTTCGTGTCTGATCACCCAGCACAATTAGAATGGACGACTTTGAAAGAGTTAATCCATGAATATACAACAACACATACAAATGATTCGTTACCAACATATATTTCTTCAGCTTTAACATATTATGCACAACGCGTTTCAACTGCAAACAGTTCAGAGATTGTTATTTTTGAAAATGCTACAATCTCATAATCTATAACAAAAAGCACTGTGATCAGTGCTTTTTATTTATGTTCATTACAATATTTATTTTCCAACCTTATTTCAAAAAAACTCCGCTTATTTCCTACTATATAGCCAAGATAAATCTATTTGAGTTTTCAAAAAACATGTTGACACTACAAAATTTCAGTGCTAACATTCAACATGTAATTGAATATGGTCTCTGTTAGGTGAGGCTCCTGTATAGAGAAACGCTGCTGCCCAAAAATGTCGAGAGACGCCAATGGGTCAACAAGAAAGGTCGGAATGAAGGCCTTTTTTAACGTAGCTGGTTTCAGTACCTATGCTATACAGTGCTAAAACTCAACGAGGGAGAGGTGCATGTATTTTGTCATACACAAAAACTGTTTTGATTTATGCTTACTAACAGTCTTTGTTGTGGACTCTTTTAACTGCGAATTCAGGCCTTTACTCGTTTTGAGTAAAGGTCTTTTTACGTATATATGCACCTTACTATGAAACAAACATAGCATATTCAGAAACTACTAAATTGTACGGAGGTGAGGAACAGTTGGCAATTGATGATTCGGCCCAGATACCCATATGTTTTACGTTAATATTTCATCATGTAGGTAGGAAAGAAACTGTTCCTCCTAATTTTAAATAGTCGAGTAACAGCTTGTTTCCTCCTTCATGAAAAAGGAGGAACTACCGATGTTAAATTTACTAAGACAAGAAACGAAACATTCATACGATCAAGATTGTATGAAAACAAATCACAAATTATTAGTGGAAGTCGCAACGCAGGATGCAAACAAAGCGTTACGACTTTTAGAAACAACAGAAAATGGACTCTCTAAAGAAGAAGCGTCTCGTAGACTTTCTTTATATGGCCTTAATGAAATAGCTCATAATAAAACATCACCGTGGTACATTCAATTTCTGCTGGCATTTAAAAATCCATTTATTTTTGTTTTATTAGCTCTCGGCGCACTTTCTTTTTTCACAGATGACATACAAGGAACTATTGTCGTATCTGTAATGGTAATGCTAAGTGCAACGATTCGCTTTTTACAAGAATTTCGTTCTCAAAAAGCTGCGGATCAGTTAAAGGCTATGGTCCGAACAACGGCGAGTGTCTTTAGAATAGATGGATTTGTACACGAAACAAAAAATGCAAAAATTTTGAAGCGAACTGATACAAAGGAAATTCCAATTGAGGAACTTGTACCTGGCGATATTATTTCACTTTCAGCCGGAGACATTGTTCCAGCTGATGTGCGTATTTTATCGGCTAAAGATTTATTTGTGAACCAATCTTCTTTAACAGGAGAAGCACTTCCTGTAGAAAAATACGAAAACTGCTACCATACAGAAAATAAACATCTATTACCGAAAAGCACGAAAAAAAATTACAATCCACTCGATATGGAAAATCTTTGCTTCATGGGGACAAATATTGTAAGTGGTAGCGCAAGAGCGGTTGTCATCTCCACAAGTACCGATACGTATTTCGGCTCTTTAGCAAATAAAGTAATCGGTAAGCGCGTAGAAACAAGCTTTGATAAAGGTGTAAACAAAGTAAGCTGGCTTTTAATTACATTCATGCTTATTATGGCACCTATCGTTCTTCTCATTAACGGGTTCACAAAAGGAGATTGGCAAGAAGCTTTCTTCTTCGCTATTGCAATCGCAGTTGGTCTAACACCTGAAATGTTACCAATGATTGTGACTGCTAATTTAGCTAAAGGTGCCGTTAACATGTCTAAACAGAAAGTAATTGTAAAACAGCTGAATTCTATTCAAAATTTAGGTGCTATGAACATTCTTTGTACCGATAAAACAGGAACTTTAACAGAAGATAAAGTTGTACTTGTTCGGCACTTAGATCCTAATGGTAATACATGTAATCGTGTATTACACTTTGCCTATTTAAATAGCTTCTATCAAACAGGATTGAAAAATTTAATAGATAAAGCCGTTATAAAACATACAGAAGAAAATCAAAAATTTGATCCATCTGTTTTTCAAAAACTAGATGAAATTCCATTTGACTTTGCTCGTCGGCGTATGTCCGTCATTGTAAAAAACAATTCAGGTGAACATACAATGGTCTGTAAAGGGGCTGTAGAAGAAATTTTATCTATTTGCAACTACACTGAAATAGATGGCAAAATTGCTTCTCTTACCGATGACATGCGCTTACATGTAAAACAACTAAGTGAAACTTTGAATAGTGAAGGTATGCGCGTTATTGCTGTAGCTTATAAAAAAAATAGACCAACAAATAATAAAGAGTACGCCGTACAAAATGAAAATGATATGATTCTCGCTGGATATATTGGCTTTTTAGATCCGCCGAAACCATCTGCCGCTACTGCCATTCAAACATTACAAAAACATGGTGTACAAGTAAAAATTTTAACTGGTGATAACGAAATCGTGACAAAAAAGGTATGTAAAGAAGTTGGATTAAATATTGGCGAGCCTATCCTTGGTTACGAAATCGATGCTTTACCTGATAAAGCATTAGCAAAGCTAGCCGAAGAAACAACTGTTTTTGCTAAACTAAATCCAATGCAAAAATCTCGCATTATACGAGTATTACAAGGAAACGGACACACTGTAGGTTATATGGGAGATGGCATTAACGACGCCGTAGCGTTACGGGAAGCTGACGTTGGCATATCTGTTGATACTGCAACTGATATTGCAAAAGAGTCTTCCGATATTATTCTACTTGAAAAAAGTTTAATGATATTAGAGGCAGGTATTTTAGAAGGACGCACTACATTCGGTAATATTTTGAAATACATTAAAATGACAGCGAGCTCTAACTTCGGAAATGTATTTAGTGTGTTAGTAGCAAGTGCCTTCATTCCTTTCTTGCCGATGCTTGCCATTCACCTTTTAATTCAAAACTTACTTTATGATATTTCACAACTGTCTATCCCATGGGACAAAATGGATAAAGAATTTTTAGAAAAACCAAGAAAATGGGATACTGCAAATTTACGGAACTTCATTATTTGCATCGGTCCCATTAGTTCCATATTTGATATCATCACCTATGTGGTCATGTGGAACGTCTTCGGTGCAAATACAGCTAGCGAACAATCATTATTCCAATCTGGTTGGTTTGTCGTTGGATTGCTAACACAAACTTTAATTGTTCACATGATAAGAACACAGAAGATTCCGTTTATTCAAAGTACTGCATCAGTACCGGTTCTTTTATTAACCGCTTGTATTATGGTAATCGGAATTTATATTCCATTCTCGCCACTTGGAGCAGCCGTTGGATTACAAGCATTACCACTTAGCTATTTCCCTTGGTTAGTAGGAATACTATTAGGCTATGCTTTCTTAACACAGTTCCTAAAAAAAATTTATATTAAAAAGTTTCATAGCTGGTTATAAAAATAAGAATGAGCGGGTGCTTCCCGCTCATTCTCAAAAACATGACTTGGACTTATATGTATGGAGGTGACCATGATGGTATGGTATGACATTGTACTAAGATTATTTATTGCAATTATTGTAGGTGCTTGCATCGGAATGGAACGACAATGGAGACATAGGATGGCTGGGCTACGGACAAATGCTCTCGTATCACTTGGTGCCTGTATATTTGTTTTATTATCCGTCATGATTGATCACGATGCTAGCCCTTCACGTATTGCCGCTCAAGTCGTCAGTGGGATTGGTTTTTTAGGAGGCGGCGTTATTATCCGCGATGGTTTTAGTATTAGGGGGCTTAATACTGCGGCTACCCTATGGTGCGCAGCTGCTGTTGGTACTCTTACAGGCGCTGGTTTCCTCATTGCAGCTATATTAGGTGCAGCTGGCGTTTTACTAGCAAACATACTACTTCGCCCAATCGCTCTCTTTATGAATCAAAAATCAAAAGAAGAATCACCTGAACAAACGAACTACTTACTTTCTCTTACTTGTTCAGAAGAACATGAAGCCCATATTCGTTTTTTACTTATGCATATGGTAAGTTCTGAAGGCATTGGTTTAAAAGAATTGTATAGTGAGGACGTAGACTCTAATCAAAAAGTATGTATACAAGCGACATTACACTGCAACACAAATACAGCAGTCTTAATTGAAAAAATAGTGAGCAGAATGCTATTAGAATCTGGCGTTACTGCAGCTGGTTGGAAAACTTCATTAGATTTAGAAGCAAGTTAAAAATGAAAGGTGTCATGATATTTACAGTTTCATGACACCTTCTACATAAACTTATTTTCTAATTTTTGCTGAAAAGACTTTTCTTGCTTACGTAATAGTTGACTACCTCGTTGTAAAAGCGGCATTCCATACTTATCATTAATTTGATCAATGACAGCAAGTAGCGGCTCTTCTTTCGCATCTTCTTCAAATGAAAACAGATCTAATTGCTTCACCGATTCAGTCTTCCACTCTATTTCAGTAGCTGTAACACCTAATAAACGAACGGAATCGCCGTCCCAATGTTGCTTCCATAAACGAGAGGCCGCTTGAAAAATATCTCGTTCTTCCCAAATGGCATTTTTCAATTGCTTACTCCTCGTTACTGTCCGCCTATCATGATATTTAATCATAATCTGAATATTATAGCTGACAAGAGTTCGCTTTTGTAATCTTTTACTCACTGATTTTGATAGCCTTTCTAACATATCAAGTAATTCTTTTTCTTCATCCATATCCTTTGAAAAAGTCATCGAATTACCAACGCTTTTATGTTGTCCCATTTGACTCGGATCAACTTCTCTATCATCCACACCTTTTGCCCTTCTTTGTAAATCAACACCATGCTTTCCAATTTTAGCGCGAATGATATGTTCATTTCCTTTTGCTAACTGTTCAATTGTTTGTATATGAATATCTTTTAATTTCTCAGCTGTTTTTTCTCCAATTCCATGCATCGCTCCAACCGGAAGCGGCCAAATCATTTCTGGAATATCTCGTTTTCGGAGCACGGTAATACCGAGAGGCTTTTTCATATCAGAAGCTGTTTTTGCTAGGAAAAGGTTTGGAGCAATTCCGATGCTACACGGCAACTGTAACTCTGTTAATAACGCTTGCTGAATCATCTTTGCTATTTCAAGAGGCGAACCGAGTGCGTAACAATCTGTAATATCTAAATATCCCTCATCTATTGATACTGGTTGTATTTTTTCCGTAAAACGGGAAAGGATTTGAAACATTTGAAATGAAGCTTCACGATATAATGTAAAATTAGGGCGCCTTACAACTAATTGTGGACATAACCTTTTTGCTTCCCAAAGTGGCATCGTTGTACGTATTCCATATTCTCTCGCCTCATAACTACATGTGATGATAATTCCTTTTCTTTCTTTTTCATTTCCAGCAACCGCTAACGGCTTCCCCTGTAATGATGGGTCATGAGCAATTTCAACAGATGCAAAAAAACAATTCATATCTACATGTAAAATAACACGGCCCTTTTTCGGATACATTTCTCGCATAGTACTCCCCCAACTAGAACATTCGTTCTTTTATTATATCAAATTTTGCACAATAATTATAATAATTACTTGTTCTTTTCTATCATATTTATTGCTATAATTTAAACAAAGTGGATATATTTGTAATCAGGGGTGATTATTATGAAATCGACTGATAAACTCAATTATACGTTTCTCGTAATTATACTAATCGTCGCAATCAATTATTTACTTCTTCCTATTTTTGATATTAACATAGCTGGTTTTCTCCCTCGCCTAGTCCATGTAGTAACAACTTACATACTGCCATGGATTTTCTTGTATTGGCTTATCCGCCTTGTAAAAGTAATCGAATCAAAATAAAAAGCGTGTAAATCAGTTGTGATTTACACGCTTTTTCTATTACATTACTTCGCTACTTCTTCAATAATTGCAACAACTAATTCTGCTGTTTTCGCTAATTCTTCAACAGGAATCTTTTCATTTGTTGTATGAATTTCTTCATAACCAACTGCTAAGTTAACTGTTGGAATGCCGTGTCCTGCAATTACGTTTGCATCACTTCCGCCACCACTTTGGTGAAGAGAAGGTGTACGACCAATTTTTTCAGCTGCACGTTTTGCAACTTCTACAACGTGATCGCCATCAGCAAATTTAAATCCTGGATACATAACGTTTACTTCAACGTCTGCATGACCGCCCATTTCTTTTGCAGTTGTTTCAAATGCTTCTTTCATTTTCGCAACTTGCGCTTCCATTTTTTCATTGATTAAAGAACGCGCTTCTGCAAAGATTTGTACGTGATCGCAAACGATATTCGTTTGTGTACCACCTTCAAAACGTCCAATATTTGCAGTTGTTTCAGAATCAATACGGCCAAGTGGCATTTTCGCAATTGCTTTCGCTGCGATAGTAATTGCAGATACACCTTTTTCTGGTGCTACACCAGCATGAGCTGTTTTCCCGCGAATAATCGCATTCACTTTCGCTTGTGTTGGAGCTGCAACAACGATTTCACCAACTTTTCCATCGCTATCTAATGCATAACCGTATTTCGCAGTAATGCGCTCACGATCTAATGCTTTTGCACCAACAAGACCAGATTCTTCTCCAACTGTAATAATAAATTCAATTGTACCATGAGGGATATTTTTCTCTTTTAAAACACGGATTGCTTCGAACATGGATGCTAATCCTGCTTTATCATCTGCACCTAAAATCGTAGTACCATCTGATACGATATATCCATCTTTAATAGAAGGCTTAATTCCATTACCAGGAACTACTGTATCCATATGAGAAGTAAAGTAAATTGTATCAACACCATCTTTTGTTGCTGGTAATGTACAAATTAAGTTACCTGCACCATGCCCAGTAACAGCCATTGTGTCATCTTCAAATACTTCTACACCTAAATCTGTAAATTTCTTTGTTAATACTTTGCAAATTTCTGCTTCAAATTTCGTTTCAGAATCTACTTGTACTAACTCCATAAATTCATTTACTAAACGTTCTTGATTAATCATAAGACTGCGCCTCCTGCACTACCATTATGTATGTAACACTATTAATTATAACAGAATTTCGCAAAAGTTTCGAAATACAAGACAAAAAACAGACGGTTTATATGTCTAGATAACCATCTGCTTTCTATTACTCATTTAACAATACCCAGCGCATATGATCTTCCCACACTCCATTAACCATTAACATCTTCCTAGACACGCCCTCATACTGAAAACCTATCTTCGTCACGACTTGTATAGATGCTAAATTTCGTGGCATAATCGGTGCTTCTATACGATGTAATTGAAATTCCTCAAAAGCAACTTGAATCGCTTTTCTAAGCGCTTCTGTCGTATAACCTTTGTTTAACTCTTCCTTATCTAATTTATAGCCGAGTACACAAGATTGGTAAATTCCACGAACAATTAAATTAAATGAAATACATCCAATTATTTTCGTATCATCACCTTTTTTAAAAATCCAAAGCCTGATGATTTTACCTTCTGCGATCTCTTTTCTATCCTTTTGTAACTTTTTCTTTTGATAATCTAACGTAAAAAAATCATCCGGTCTATACTCTTCCCAGGCTTTTAAAAATTCACGATTTCTGTCGTAATATTGAAGAACTTTTTCAGCATACGACTCATCAATTTCCCTTAAATGTAAACGATTTGTTTCATATATTTTCATCATCGTATCTCCATTCTTCAGCTTGCATAACAAAAAACTTATACCCTATCATTTTTATATATTCTCTACGTACATACAAATTTCCTGTTATACTTTACACACACTTCTCGAATTTTGTCATTTCTCTCCCCCTTGTTCACAATATCATTTCTCGTTACAATGATATTGTACTGATTTGCAAGGAGGTTTAACGATGCATAAAAAAGCTCAAAAAGTTATGATTTATGTAATGCTAATTTCTATGCTTGTAACAACATTACTTGCTGGCGCAAGTATGTTTTGGTAAAAAGGACGATCTGTTCGTCCTTTTTTTACTTTTTACACATAATAAAATAAACCATCTCGAAATCGAGATGGTTTATTTTATGTAAAGCACAATCGCTACAATGCTAAAGGAAAATGACATTACAAGTGCTATCACAAAACTTGTATATTGTTTCTGCTGAAATGCCCCAATAACAAAAGTAAGATTAAGTAATACCATACATACAATCGCTACAAGATAAGAACATATATTAAAAGTTGCCAATATGAATGTAATAATAAATAGAAATCCCATAAAAAACTGCATATACGAAAGTTTTGGATTCAAGTACATATGAGCAACTCCTTTATCTAATTTGATCTTTCTATACTCTCATTAACGCATGGTTATGTACACATGTCAAGACAACTTATTACAATAGAAAAAACCAACTTTTTCGTTGGCTTTTTCATATGCAATGGCTCCTTTTTCTTTTGCCAATTGCTGAAATGATTTTTTCGATTTTACAATCCACACTTTCGTTCCAATTGGAATACGATCAAATAAATACTCCACATCATTTTTCTTCATTCTTATACACCCTTGTGAAATATACTTTCCAATTGAACTCGGTTGGTTTGTTCCATGTATTCCATATTTACTCCCATCAGTTCCTCGTGCATTAAATCCCATCCACCTAGATCCAAGTGGATTTTTCGGTGATCCCCCTGGAATATCCTTTGCAATATAATACGGATCCTTTGCTTTCATTACAATATCAAAAGTTCCCTCTGGGGTTAATTCATTTGTTTTTCCTGTCGCGACTGGAAAAACCTTTTGAATCTTCCCATCGTCAATATAAGCTAGTTTATTCGTCGCTTTATTTACAATAATAAAAGGATCACCGGCACGTGGATTATCACCAAGGGGCCAAATAGGCGATAAAGAAAGACATAATAGGAAAGAGAGAAGATACGGCATAAATCATTCCTACCTTCTATATAAGTTCTTTTATATTATCCTTTCCCTTAAAACGACTTTTAATGAGTAAATATTGTTCCATTTCGTATACAAGTTGAACAAGTTTCGCACGTATCTCAAATTCTTCACGTGTAGCCGGCAATGGCATCTCTCTAAATAATTCTCTCATTTCTTGAAGCTGTCTTAAAGAAATAACCCCGGTACTCTGAGGGCTAATAGCATTACTAATGTTTTCAACCACATCGGCAATCATGTCAGCTTGTTCATATGTCCACGATAAAGAAGCTGCTAACGGAATCATTCGCTCTAAAATTTCGAATTGTTGCATGCGCATATTAAAATAACGATAGTAATAGTCATCTTCTCGCATAAATGCATTCTCAAGTTTCTTAAACGATAAATCTCTAGCTTCATTTAGCATCTGTTCAGTTTCAATAAGTTCTGCCCCGCTCCAACTACTTTCTCGATTTCGTAAATACACAACCATTTCAAACAAAATCGTTTTAAAATTACTTTCTATTTTATCTTGATACTCTTTTAGTTTATTTTCACTACTTGGCATATACATATTCACTAAGAGAGCCACGCTAATCCCTATCGTTAATATCGCAATTTCATTTCCAACAATAAGCCATGTAATTTGTTTCAATGAATATAGATGCATCACAATAACTGAACTCGTGACAATACCTTCTTGAATTTTAAGCATAACTGCAGTCGGAATAAATGTAAGTAATAATACGCTAATTGCTAGTGGTGTATATCCAATTGTCTCAAAAATACAAAATGCGAACACCATTGATAATACACAAGCTAAAAAACGATGTAACGATACTTGAAGTGATTTACGTTTCGTATTTTGTACACATAATATAACTAAAATACCCGCTGAACTATAAAATTCTAATCCTAATAACTGAGCAATAAAAACGGCTGCGCCTGTCCCTATTGCTGTTTTTACTGTACGGTATCCAATTTTGAACATAGCATTGCTCCTATATGTATAAACGTATTTACAGTTAGTATAAAAAAAGGATGACACAATGTCATCCTTTTCTACTTATTATTCACGTATCCTTTACATATTACAATATTTTTTGTAAAAATTGTTGTGCACGCTCACTTTTCGGTGCTGCAAAAAATTCTGCTGGCGCACTATCTTCTACAAGTTTTCCACCATCTAAAAAGAGAACACGATCTGCTACTTCTTTTGCAAATCCCATTTCATGTGTAACAATTGCCATTGTCATTCCTGTCGTAACTAATGATTTCATAACTTCTAGCACTTCTTTTACCATCTCTGGATCTAGTGCTGATGTCGGTTCATCAAATAACATTACTTCTGGTTCCATTGCTAACGCTCTTGCAATTGCTACACGTTGCTTTTGTCCGCCAGAAAGACGATTCGGATACGTATCTTTTTTATCTAATAAGCCGACCTTTTCTAAAAGTTTTTCGGCTTTCTTTTCAGCTTCTTGTTTCGTTACTCCTTTTACATTGATAGGAGCATACGTAATATTTTCTAATACAGTCATATGAGGAAATAGGTGGAAATGCTGAAATACCATTCCGACATTTTCACGGACGTGCATAATATTCGTTTTCGGATTCGTTACTTCTTCCGTTCCAATCCAAATGTGACCATTTGTCGGTGCTTCTAACACATTCATACAACGTAAAAATGTTGATTTCCCTGATCCAGACGGTCCAATAATCGCTACTACTTCCCCTTTTCCAATCGTTGTTGTAATTCCTTTTAATACTTCGTTTTTTCCAAATGATTTATGAAGGTTTTCAATTTTAATCACTTTTCTTCATTCTCCCTTCAATTGCCTTCCCGACTAATGTAAGAATAATGACTAGCATATAATAAATGAGTCCAACAAAAAGTAATGGTTCAAGATATTTAAATGTCTCCCCGCCTACGATGTAAGCACGGCGCATTAAATCCGTTGCGCCTATTACTGTTACTACAGCCGATTCTTTCGTAAGTGTCGCAAACTCGTTTACAAGTGCCGGTAATATATTTTTTAAAGCTTGAGGAAAAATGATATTTCGCATCATTTTTCCGTATGGAATTCCTAAAGCCATCGCCGCTTCTGTTTGTCCTTTATCAACCGCTTGAATGCCGGCACGGATTACTTCTGACATATATGCACCTGAATTTAAGCTAAATGCAAGTACAGCTGCTAAGAATGCCGGTATTTCATAACCAATTATTTGCGGGACACCGAAATAAATAATCATTAATTGCAATACAAGTGGTGTACCACGGAAAATTGATGTATAAAGATCTGCCGCTATATTTAATGCTCGTATTCTAGCAATTTTGCAAAGCGCTAATAACGTCCCTAAAAGAAACCCTGCTAAAGCTGATACTGCTACAATTTTCAAAGTAACTTCTAGACCTTTTAATATATACGGTATCGAAGGCGTAATCGCCGAAAAATCTAAGTTCATTCTTTTCATTCCCCTCACAGAAAAGTGAAAGGCAGCTTATTTTTCGCTGCCAAACCATTTCTTCACTAATTTATCCATTTCTCCATTTTCTTGCATTTTTTTAATTACTTTATTAAATTCAGCTGTTTTGTCACTGTTTTTCGGAAGGGCAATTGCTGCTCCAACTTCTTCTGGCGCTTCTTTAATTTCAATTCCTTGTAAATCTTTCATTTTCTCTAAATAATTTTTAGCAACTGTGTCTTCTATAATTGCAGCGTCAAAACGACCAGCTTTAATTTCTTGTACGATTTCTGGTATACGGTCACGTCCCTCAACTTTGAAATCTACTTGTTTTTTAAATTCTGCTGCTTTCTCTTCTTGAATTGATCCTGTTTGTACCCCTACTTTTTTCCCTTTTAAATCCTCTACAGATTGAATGTTAGAATCCTTTTTAGAAACGACCATGTTTTTCGCAACGAAATAAATATCTGTGAAATCAACATTATTTTTACGCTCTGCAGTTGGCGTCATACCTGCCATTACGAAATCAACTTTTCCTGAGCTAAGAGATGCTAATAAACCACCAAAGTCCATATCTTTCACTTTCACTTCATAACCAAGTTCTTTTCCGATATATTTAGCAACATCAACATCAAAGCCGATAATTTCATCACTTTTTGAAGCTTCTACGTATTCATACGGTTTATAATCTGCTGAAGTCCCCATAACCAGTACTTTTTTATTTTTTCCAGTAGCCTTTTCTTCCCCATTACTACAAGCACTAAACATACTTACAATCAAAATAAGTGCAAACGATATTGATAATAACTTCTTCATCTTTCTTCCCCCTAATAATGTATATTTAAAAGTTTAATAGAATATTTATTCGATGTTTGTATTGTATCAGCACTTTTATTTTTATGCAATATATAAAATAAAAATAAATATAAACCAAGTGAAAATACCGTTATTCATGTATAAAAAGATGCATAAAATAATAAAACCATGCATATCCCACAAATTTTAATACGAAATAAAAAAAGGCGGTACATCCACTTGAGTGTGGACGTACCGCCTTTTCATTTATTTTTATAAGGACTTATAATCAGTTGGGATGAACCACCTCTACTGATTATAGTTCTTCACAATTCTCTTCGAAATACGATTGTAGTTTTGCAATAACTTGCATCGGTTCATGACCTTCAATTTCATGACGCTCTACCATCGTTACAATTTTTCCATCTTTTAATAAAGCAAATGATGGAGAAGATGGTGGGTACCCTTCGAAATATTCACGAGCTCTTGCTGTCGCTTCTTTATCTTGACCTGCAAACACCGTTACAAGGTGGTTAGGACGTTTATCATAATGTACAGAATGCGCAGCAGCAGGACGAGCAATACCACCTGCACAACCACATACAGAGTTGACCATTACAAGTGTTGTTCCATTTCTTTTAAACGCTTCGTCTACTGCTTCTGGCGTCGTCAATTCTGTATATCCAGCAGAGACAATCTCTTCACGCGCTTGGCGGACAACATCATTCATAAAAAAGTTAAAATTAATCAATCTTTTCCCTCCTCTAAAACTACCTATTTGTATCTTACCAGTTAATGTTTATGAAATACAAGTAAGTTTACTTGTATTTCAGCATAGAAAAGGTGTTAGAGCTCTTGCTCTAACACCTTTTCTTAATGACCACGATGTTTTTGCTTTGCTTTTTGTACTTTGATTAAACGTCTTCTTTGTTTTTCAGCCTCTCGCTTCTCCTTAGATTGCACTTTCTTTTCTTGTTTATGCAGTTCATAAGATAAGCTAATTGCCTCTTGCGCCTTAGTAAAGCGGTTTACATTTACTTCTTTTGCTGCTTGTCGTATGATCCGCTTTATATTTTTGGGACGCTGTTTTTCTTTCACTTCCACGCCACATTTTGCAAAGTGCTGAAAATACGCTAACATTGAACCGTTCACAAATATAAGCACTTCTTCGTCTGAAGGTTCCGTTCCAAAAATATACCTCGCTCCATACAACTTCCCTTTTTCTTTACATGTAATGATTCCAACAAAAAATTGGCCATCGTGATATACTGTCAAATCCATTGACAGCCCCCCCTAAAAAAATTAGAAATACGGGACATCCCGGAGGGGAAGGTTACTGACATGAAATCATGCGTCTGGACTACCAACCAGAACTGTGTTTTTGTATTTCTTTCACTATTATTATATCTTTTTTTCCATAATCTTCATATATTCACTAATCATTTTTTTATGCGACCCAACAATATAGTCAGGTAGTTCTGTTAGTGGGAAGAATTTAAGCTGAACCGCTTCTTCTTTGTTCATAACAAAATCTCCATCGTATTCGTCCGTATAATAAGCGGTCGTTACAGATTGAAATTCATCACCGTTTGCTAATTTTGTAAAATAGTTCGCTCCAGAAAACACATTGATTAATCGTAGGTTCTTCACCTTTATTCCTGTTTCTTCGTATACTTCACGAAAAGCAGTTTCTTCTGGTGATTCACTAAGCTCCATTAATCCGCCAGGCAGCCCCCATTTTCCGTAAGGCTCTGTTCTTTGTTGCAATAATACATATCTATTTTCATTTATAACGAGTACAACAGCACCAACTAAAATTAAAGGGCGATGACCAACTATTTTCCGTAATTCTTCTACATATCCCATCGTATCCCTCCTTTTTCGTTGTCCACACTATTGTATCATATGTATGAAACGACAAAATGCGTATATTTTTCATTTTTTTAACAAAATATTTATTTTATGTGCTTCATCTACTGTAGCTAACAAAATGGATTCAACTTCTGCGTTTTTCTCTAGAAATTCTCTCGCCCATTCTTCTGTTTTCCCTAATAAAGCAAGAACATCTTGCTGAATGCTCCCATCCTTTACTAATACAAAAGAGACTGGAGATTTTTTTCCCGCCACTTTTAGATCAAGTCGGGAAGCTGCCTCATATTCTGGATACCGAAATATAGAAACGACACCGTTCGCTTCCCATAATGCTAATTTGATCGTTTGAATATCGCTCACATTTCGCATACGAAGTTCTGAAAATAAATATTCCACCGTAATTCTCGCTTTTTTCAAATTGCTAAAATCAATGGAGCCGTTGTGTATAAGAATGATAGGTGCTGGCTCTAAAAAGCGTCTCCATCTATCCCATTTCAACATTAAAACTGAACTTATAATATGAAGTACAACGAGTATAAACGTTGTAATCATCGAGCCCATTAATCCTACTTTTTCATCAGACAATGCGTTAGAAATATTCCCGCCAAGCAATAACACTAATACAACATCTAAAAAACGAAGTTGCGCGATGGATCTTTGTCCCATTGCTTTCGCAACTAATATTAAAAATATGTATGCTATGATAGCCCGAATAACCCATTCACTATTAGAAAGATGCCGTGCTCCCTCAAAAATATGCATATGCATCACTTTGCACTCCTTACATCCCAAACTGCTAGTCCGTTTTAGTTTGCAACGTTTATGCGTATATATGTAAAAAAAGCTGGTTCGTTTAAAAACGAACCAGCTTTTTTTACTTAACTGAAAACATATATTTTTTATACGTTTTCCGTACCGATAATATGAGCCCCATCATAATCATATTCGAGAATAAGGAACTTCCCCCATAAGATAAGAAAGGTAATGCAATCCCTTTTACAGGCATTAATCCAACGATCATACCGATGTTTTGGAATATTTGAACCGTTAATATCCCAATCGATCCAGCACATAATAATGTACCGAATAAATTATCAGCAGAATAACCGATAATAATTGTTCTATATAGTAGTAATAGGAACAAGAATACAACTAACGCTGCTACGATAAATCCACCTTCTTCGGCAATTGTAGCGAAAATAAAGTCTGTATGCTTCTCAGGGATATAAACGTTCCCTTCGCCAAACCCTTTCCCTTCCATACCGCCACTACCTACAGCTAAAATTGATTGCTGTGTTTGATAACCTTGATCTGTATGTTCAAATGGATCTAACCAACCTAAAATACGTGATTGTTGGTGCGGTTTTAGTAGCGTAACTAACTTATTAAAGAAGAAATCCTCATACCTTACGTAAATAAATATTAACGTAGATAGTATAGTGACTGGAATAACTGTACATAACGCTATCAATTTCTTCTGAATACCTGACATGAATAAAATACATGCAATGGCAGCAGCATATAAGAACACCATCCCTGTATCCGGTTGGCTATATACAACAGCAATAGGCGGGAGGGATACTAGTACAATTTTACCTACTAATTTTAAGTCCGTTTGGAATGTCCTTGCCATATACTGCGCATTATGTTTCACTGCTATACTTGCTACCACGAGAAGCAATGAAATTTTGAAAAACTCAGATGGTTGAATTTGTCCAACTAACGGAAATACAAACCATCTTTTTGCACCTAATTTTTCAGGTGTGAAAGTCGAAACCGGTAGTATTTTCAAAAGAATAAGTGAAGCAAATCCAACGATATAAAGTGGCCAAGACAATTTTTGTAATTGATCTAAGTCAATGCTTGCAACAAGCAATAACAATACAACCCCAATTATGTAGTTCAAACCCTGTTTCATTGCAAAGTTTGCCTCTCCATATTGGCCAGTTTGCTGACTGCTATATATAGCAGCTATACTCGTAACACATAATGCTAACAAAATTAATATTAATTTTACATCTAAACTTTTTAGAAACTCGGTACTTCTTTTCATGACATCCTCCTGAAACATTGTTACAGCAAAATAAAAAACCAGGAGTCAACATTCTTCATGTTTTGACGACTGATTACACATTATCTATAAAACACTTATATAGAATAACTCTCTTTTTCATACAATACAATATATTATACTACAGTTTCATCAGTAAGATTTGCCAAAAAAATTATTCTTTTCTTATTTTATATCCATATACCATATATCAGCAATGTATTTTCATAAATTCCTAATACATAATCGTTCA
Organism: Bacillus cereus group sp. BfR-BA-01408; assembly: GCF_022663305.1. NCBI lineage: Bacteria > Bacillati > Bacillota > Bacilli > Caryophanales > Bacillaceae > Bacillus > Bacillus cereus group sp. BfR-BA-01408. The sequence continues at coordinate 33,147 of NZ_JAKUFF010000005.1, forward strand.
TTGTAAGATTACTGGGAAAGGTATTATACATATAGTAGGATGTAGATGAAGAAATAGGATGATAAAAAGCTCGCATAAGCGAGCTTTTTATTTAATATACAGATGTATTATTTTCTGACGTATTTTCTAAAATTTCTTTTACACGTCCTAAGAACTTACCACAAATTAAGCCATCTAGTACACGGTGATCAAGTGATAAACATAAGTTAACCATGTCACGAGCACCAAACATGCCATTATCCATAATTACTGGGCGTTTTACAATTGATTCAACTTGTAAAATAGCCGCTTGTGGGTAATTAATAATACCCATAGATTGAACAGAACCGAATGATCCTGTGTTATTAATTGTAAATGTTCCGCCTTGCATTTCGTCCGCTTTTAACGATTTCGTACGTACTTTTCCTGCAAGTTCTGTAATTTCACGAGCAATGCCTTTAATTGTCTTCTCGTCCGCATGTTTAATTACTGGTACAAATAGTTCGTCCTCTGTTGCAACAGCGATAGAAAGGTTAATATCTTTCTTCTGAACGATTTTATCGCCAGCCCACATTGAATTAATTTGAGGGTATTCTTTTAACGCTTGTGCTACTGCTTTTACGAAGAAAGCAAAGAACGTTAAGTTAAAGCCTTCACGCTTTTTGAAGTCACCTTTAATTGAATTACGGTATGACACAAGGTTTGTCACATCTACTTCAATCATCATCCAAGCGTGTGGCGCTTCGTGTTTACTACGTAACATGTTCGCTGCGATTGCTTTACGCACACCTGTTACTGGAATTTCGATATCGCCAGGCATTGTTGGTACAGAAACTGGTTTCGCAGATTCTACTTTTTGCGCTACTGGCGCTGCTTTTGGTGCTTCTGGACGCGCTTCTACTACTGCTGCTACCGCTTCCTCTTTCTTCGCCGCACCTGCTTGCGGAATATTTCCAGATTCCACTAGCTTTAAAATATCTTTACGAGTGATACGGCCGTTTGCCCCCGTACCTTCTACTTGATCTAAATCAACGTTATGCTCACCCGCAAGTTTTAACACAGCTGGTGAAAAACGAGGTTTTCCATCAGTTGGTTGTTTTGCTTTCGGTGCTTTTTCAGGCGTAGCTACTTCTGCCTTTGGTTCTTCTTTTGTTTTTTCCTCAACAGCTGTTGCCGCTACTTCATCTGCGCCTTCTACTTGAATTACACAAACTACTTCACCTACAGCTAACGTATCACCTTCACTAGCGATTAACTCTTTCACAATACCAGTGAAAGAAGATGGTACTTCAGCGTTTACTTTATCAGTCATTACTTCTGCAAGCGGATCATATTTGTTTACGTGATCGCCAACATTCACGAGCCATTTACTAATTGTACCCTCTGTAACGCTCTCCCCGAGCTGAGGCATTGTAATATTTTCTACAGCCATGTATAGTCCCCCCGATTAAAATTCCGCAAGTTCACGCATTGCTTTTTCAACTTTATCTGGATTTACCATAAAGAATTTTTCCATTGTTGGTGCATATGGCATTGCTGGAACGTCTGGCCCTGCAAGACGTGCGATTGGTGCATCTAAATCAAACAGACAGTTTTCAGCAATAATTGCTGCCACTTCACTCATAATACTTCCTTCTTTATTGTCTTCTGTTACAAGAAGAACTTTACCTGTTTTAGAAGCTGCTTCAATGATTGCTTCTTTATCTAATGGATATACAGTACGTAAATCAAGAATGTGTGCAGAGATGCCATCTTGTGCTAACTTTTCAGCCGCTTGAAGAGCAAAATGAACACATAATCCGTATGTGATAACAGTAATATCATCACCTTCACGTTTTACATCTGCTTTTCCGATTGGTAATACGTAATCATCTTCTGGCACTTCACCTTTAATTAAGCGATATGCACGCTTATGCTCAAAGAATAATACTGGATCTTCATCACGAATTGCAGCTTTTAGTAAGCCTTTTGCATCATATGGTGTAGAAGGGATAACGATTTTTAAACCAGGTTGGTTTGCAAACATCGCTTCTACAGATTGTGAATGATACAATGCACCGTGAACACCGCCACCAAATGGCGCACGAACTGTAATTGGACAAGTCCAATCATTATTAGAACGGTAACGAATTTTTGCTGCCTCAGAAACAATTTGGTTTACTGCTGGCATGATGAAATCCGCAAACTGCATTTCAGCGATTGGACGCATTCCATACATTGCTGCACCAATTGCGACCCCAGCGATTGCAGATTCTGCAAGTGGTGTATCTAGCGCACGATCTTCACCAAATTGATCATATAATCCGTGTGTCGCTTTAAACACGCCACCTTTTTTACCAACATCTTCACCTAAAACGAATACTTTCTCATCGCGTTCCATTTCCTCGCGCATTGCTAATGTAATAGCATCAATATAAGACATTACAGCCATGAAACGTTCCCCCCTATTCTGCGTATACGTGCTTCAATGCATCTTCAGGTGCTGCATACGGAGCATTTTCTGCATATTCTGTTGCTTCGTTTACGATATGCATAATTTCGTCTAACATTTGTTTTTCAGATTCCTCAGTTAACACGCCAACCTCTTTTAAATAAGCAGCAAATGTTATAATTGAATCGTTTTTCTTTGCTTCTTCTACTTCTTCTTTATCACGATAAACACGATCATCATCGTCACTTGAATGTGCTGTTAAACGATATGATACTGTTTCAATTAAAGTTGGGCCTTCACCGCGTCGGCCACGGTCTGCTGCTTCTTTTACAGCTTTATATACTGCAAGCGGATCGTTTCCGTCTACTGTATATCCAGGCATACCGTATCCAATTGCACGATCTGATACATTTTTACAAGCTAATTGTTTTTCAACTGGAATAGAGATTGCGTATTTATTATTTTCACACATGAAAATAACAGGTAACTTGTGTACGCCAGCAAAGTTTGCACCTTCATGGAAATCACCTTGGTTAGAAGAACCTTCACCGAATGTAACAAACGTTACTAAATCTTTCTTTTCCATTTTTCCAGCTAATGCAATACCAACTGCATGTGGTACTTGCGTTGTTACTGGAGATGAACCTGTCACAATACGATTTTTCTTTTGGCCGAAGTGACCAGGCATTTGACGACCACCAGAGTTTGGATCTCCAGCTTTCGCGAAACCAGATAGCATCAGTTCTTTCGCTGTCATACCAAACGCTAATACAACACCCATATCACGGTAGTATGGTAATGCATAATCTTTCTCTCTATCAAGAGCGAATGCTGCTCCAACTTGTGCTGCCTCTTGTCCTTGACAAGAAATTACGAATGGAATTTTACCAGCACGGTTTAATAACCACATACGTTCGTCGATTTTACGTGCAAGTAACATCGTACGGAACATTTCTAATACTTGCTCATCACTTAAGCCAAGCTCTTCATGGCGCTTTTCTTTTACTTCTGCCATTTTTCATAACCTCCTAAATCCACATTTTTATGCGTGTAACGCTTTTCCATCTACAGCTAACGCTGCTTCACCAATCGCCTCAGATAATGATGGATGCGGATGAATTGTATGTGCTACTTCCCAAGGTGTTGCATCAAGTACTCTTGCAAGACCAGCTTCAGAAATCATATCTGTTACATGTGGTCCAATCATATGAACACCGAGAATGTCATTTGTTTCTTCATCAACTACAAGTTTTACGAAACCATCTGATTCGCCGTATACAAGCGCTTTCCCGATTGCACGGAATGAGAACTTACCTACTTTTAACTTATAGCCTTTTTCTTTCGCTTCTTGTTCTGTTAAACCGACAGAAGCAACTTCCGGACTGCTATATACGCATTTTGATACCATAGAATAATCAATTGGTGTAACTTCTTTACCAGCAATATGTTCTACTGCAGCAATTCCTTCATGAGAAGCAACGTGAGCAAGCTGTAAGCCACCGATTACATCACCGATTGCGTAAATATGAGATTCTTTCGTTTGATAAAACTCATTTGTTTGAATGTATCCTTTTTCCACAACGATATCCGTATTCTCTAAACCAATATTTTGCGTATTGGCTTGTCGTCCTACAGATACAAGCATTTTTTCTGCTTTAAATTCTTTATTCTCACCGTTATGTTCAGCTTGAATTGTTACTCCATTATCTTTTACCAATGTTTCTGGTAATACTTTTGCACCAGTTACCACTTTAATGCCTTTTTTCTTGAATAGACGTTGCATTTCTTTTGAAACGTCTTGATCTTCTAGTGGTAGTATCGTTTTCGCATACTCTAATACTGTAACTTCTACACCGAAGTCAGCAAGCATAGATGCCCACTCAATACCGATTACACCGCCACCAACGATAATAATTGAACTAGGAAGCGTTTCCATTTTTAGGGCATGATCGGAAGACATTACGTACTCTCCGTCTAATTCTAAACCTGGTAATGAATTTGGACGAGAACCTGTTGCAATAAGTACATTTTTTGGAATTAACATTTCATTCTCTTCTCCACTTGCAAGTTCAACTGAAATTGTCCCTGGCATCGGAGAGAAAATAGATGGACCAAGAATACGGCCAATACCTTCAAACACATCAATTTTACCTTGTTTCATTAAGTGCTGAACACCTTTATGAAGTTGCGTTACAATCTTCTCTTTACGCTCTTGTACTTTTGCAAAGTTTAGTTCTACATTACTTGCAATAACCCCGAACTCTTCACTTTTCTTAGCAGTTGCGTATACTTCCGCACTACGTAAAAGGGCTTTACTAGGAATACATCCTTTGTGTAAACAAGTACCACCAAGATTTTCTTTTTCAACAAGTGCCGTTTTTAAACCTAGTTGTGATGCACGAATAGCAGCAACATATCCACCAGTACCGCCGCCAACGATGACTAAATCATATTCTTTTGCCATTATCTCAACCCCTAGCTACCGTTTCTTTTTCACGTACAATATATTCTTTTGGAGCTTCTTCTTCACGTAGTACACGAAGTGCCCCTTCTGCTAATGCTTGTAATTCATCTTCTCCTGGATGTACGATAACATCTGCAATCCAGTCTACTCGTTCTTTTATTTCATCAACAAGAATTTTACTGTAAGCAAGTCCACCAGTTAATACAATTGCATCGATTTTCCCGTGAAGTACAGCGCTAGCTCCACCAATTTCTTTTGCAACTTGATACGCCATTGCTTTATAAATAAGAGTTGCTTCAGGATCACCTTTTTCAACCATTTGTTCTACTTTAATCGCATCATTTGTACCAATAAGACTTACAAGTCCACCTTGTCCGACAAGTTTTTTAACCATTTCGTCTCGGTAATACTCACCAGAGAAACACATTTCAACTAGTTGTCCTACTGGTACTGTACCCGCACGCTCTGGGCTAAATGGTCCTTCTCCATTTAAACCATTATTCACATCGATAACTTTTCCTTTTTTATGAGCACCAACTGTAATACCGCCGCCCATATGTGTAACTAATAAATTTAAATCCTCATATTTGTGGTTTAATTCTTCAGCCACTTTGCGAGCGACTGCTTTTTGATTTAATGCATGGAAAATACTTTTACGTTCCATACCAGCGATACCACTTATACGAGCAACCGGCTCCATTTCATCTACAACGACAGGGTCTACAATGAATGCCGGAATATTTAATCCAGAAGCAATTTCATATGCTAAAATGCCCCCAAGGTTTGAAGCGTGATGACCGCTAAATCCATTTTTCAAATCTTCTAACATCGCATCGTTTACTGTGTATGTTCCGCCCTCGATTGGACGAAGTAATCCCCCGCGTCCACAAACTGCGTTTAACTTTGAAATGTTAATACCGTGAGAATGTAGAACTTCTAAGATCGTTTCTTTACGAAACTCATATTGGTCAATAATTCGCTTATATTTTCCAATCTGTTCTTCGTCATGACGAATAGTTTCTTCTAAAACGGGTCTTTCATTATCAAAAACACCGATTTTTGTGGATGTACTACCCGGATTAATAACAAGAATTCGATTTAAAGACACTGTTGCTACCTCCACTAATAAATTCAAAAGGAGGTGGAAACCTCATAAGAGGTAACCACACCTTTTGTAAAAGTAATATATGAATGATTAGCGACGGCTAATAATGTCGTGACCGTTGCGTAAGTATGTGCTACGAGAGTTTTTCAAGCTTGCAATGCGCTCTTCAGCTAGACGATCAGCTGCTACATAAGTTGCAATGCCATCGCGTTTTGAAATTTCGATTACTTTTGCAATTGTGTCATAAATTGACTCAACGCGTTTTAATGCACGTTCTCTATTGTATCCATATAACTCGTCTGCTACGTTAATTACGCCACCTGCATTAATTACATAATCTGGTGCGTATACGATACCCATTTCATGAATGATGTCGCCGTGACGATCTTCTTTTAATTGGTTATTCGCAGAACCAGCGATTACTTTTGCTTTAAGTTGTGGGATAGTTTCGTCATTAACTGTTGCGCCTAATGCACATGGTGCGTAAATATCACATTCAACACCGTAAATTTCATTTGGCTCAACTGCTGTTGCACCGAATTCTTCTACTGCACGTTGTACAGCTTCTTTATTAATATCTGTAACGATTAGTTTTGCTCCTTCAGCGTGTAAATGTTTGCATAGGTGATATGCTACGTTACCAACACCTTGAACAGCAATTACTTTTCCTTCTAAATTATCAGTACCGAAAGCTTCTTTCGCAGCAGCTTTCATACCACGATACACACCGTATGCAGTTACTGGAGATGGGTTACCAGAAGAACCGAATGATGGTGAAATACCTGTTACAAAGTCAGTTTCTTCGTGGATAATATCCATATCATCTACTGTTGTACCAACATCTTCAGCTGTAATGTAACGTCCGTTTAGTCCTTGAATGTAACGTCCTAATGCACGGAACATTGCTTCGCTCTTATCTTTACGTGGATCACCGATAATTACTGTTTTCGCACCACCTAAGTTTAAGCCAGCTGCTGCGTTTTTGTATGTCATCCCTTTTGCAAGACGCAATGCATCTTCAATCGCCGCTTCTTCAGAATCATATGTCCACATTCTTGTTCCACCAAGAGCTGGTCCAAGTGTTGTATCATGAATTGCAATGATTGCTTTTAAACCAGATTCTTTATCTTGACAAAATACTACTTGCTCATAATCATATTTTTCTAAGTATTCGAAGATTTCTAATGTCATTGTCGTTTCCCCCTAATTGTTTTACCCTATTTGGTTTATTTTGAAGCAGTCGCAACTGCCAATGCTAATGAATATACTTTTGTTTCTGCTGAATCAGCACGAGATGTTAAAACAATCGGTGCTTTTGCGCCAGCAATCATTGCTCCTACTTTTGCATCCGCAAAGTATACGAGTGATTTATATAGCACATTTCCAGCTTCAATCGTTGGGACGAGTAAAATGTCTGCCTTACCTGCTACATCACTTACTATGCCTTTATGTTCTGCTGCAATTTGTGATACTGCATTATCTAAAGCAAGTGGTCCATCAACGACACAATTTTTAATTTGTCCGCGGCGATTCATTTGAGTTAACATCGCTGCATCAATTGTCGCTTGCATCGCAGGATTCACAACCTCTACCGCTGCAATTGGTGCTACCTTTGGCAAATCAATTCCTATTGCCCGGGCAACTTCTACAGTATTCTGTATAATAGCAGCTTTCTGTGTTACATCAGGTGCAATGTTCATCGCTGCATCTGTAACAAAAATGAGACGATCGTAATTTGGAACTTCAAATGCTGCAACGTGTGAAAGTACGCTACCTTTACGAAGTCCCCACTCTTTATTTAATACAGCTTTCAAAATATTTGCTGTTGGGATGTTTCCCTTCATGAGCACATCTGCTTCGCCGTTTCTTACAGCTTTCACAGAAAGTTCTGCAGCCTCAGCACTTGACTGTGCTGCAATCACTTCAATATGTTCTGAAGTTTGTAAATTATGTTCTTGTAACATCCCCATTATTTTTTCTTGGTTTCCATATAGACGAAATTGAGCTAGCTGTAATGTAATTGCTTTCGCTACAGCTTCAATTACTTCATGATCTTCAGCTACTGCTACAGCCACAGTTTTTTTAGGCTGGCCTGCTGCTTGATCAATTAAGTGTTCTAACTTCATATTTTGTAATCAACCCTTTCCGTCGTCCCTCGTCTTTTTATTAAGCAAATACCGTGCCAACTTTTTAAAGTGGTCTTACCAATAATGAAAACGCATTCAAAACACAGTAAAATCAATACTTTGGAAAATAACAAAAGATTCTGTCTTATTTTGTCGCTTTTTGTATACCATGCAATAAATTGCACGGTACGCAATTTATTGCATGCTATTTTTTGCACACTCATACTTTTCTAGCTTGTAATATAAATTTCGAACCGAAATTCCTAACGCTCTTGCTGTTTGTGTTTTATTTCCACCAAACCTCTCTAAATATTCATGAATGATATTCCCTTCAAACTCCGTCACTAAATGCTCAAGTGGCTTTTCTTCTAACTCAGGTAATAAATGAGCTTGCTTTGACTCCACCTGCTCTTCGTTATGTAATGGCGGTAAATGTTGTACATCAATATAAGTCTCGTTATAATTCATAAAGATAATAGCTCTCCCCAAAATGTTTTCAAGTTCCCTCACATTCCCTGGCCATTCATATGATTGTAAATAGGAAATAGCAGAATTAGTGAGCCCCTCTATATTTCGGCCATAATCTTGGTTAATTTTTTGAATTAATCTGTCTGCGATTGCCGGTATATCCCCTTTACGCTGACGAAGGGATGGAATGTGAATTGGAATTTTATTTAATCGATAATATAAATCCTCCCTGAATTCTCCTTCTAAAATGGCTTTTTCTAAATTCACGTGCGTCGCTGCAATTACTCTGACATTAATAGGGATTGCTTTCGTTCCACCAACTTTTACAATTTCTTTCTCTTGCAAAACGCGAAGGAGTTTCGCTTGCGTATTGGCAGATAGTTCGCCTATTTCATCTAAAAAGATACTGCCGTTATTCGCTTCCTCAAAGAATCCACGTTTTCCGCCTCTTTTCGCGCCAGAAAACGCCCCTTCCTCATAACCAAATAATTCACTTTCTAACAACGTCTCCGAAATAGCTGCACAGTTTACACGAACGAACTTATTATATTTTCGATTACTTCCATTATGGATAGCATGTGCAAACAATTCTTTACCTGTCCCTGACTCCCCGCGTAGCAATACTGTTGCTGGTGTATTCGCCCCCAGTTTTGCCTGCTCAATAGCAGCCGTTGTTTCATCTGAATTTCCGACAATGTCATCAAATGAATATTTCGCTTCTAACGTTCGAATAATTTGCCTTGCTCGATTCAATTCATTTGTTAACTTTTGAATTTCTGATACGTCACGAATTACACCAACGCTCCCTTTCAATATTCCATCTACAATGACTGGTGCTACGTTTACAATTACGTCTCGCTTTTTTTGTCCAATCTTCATATGTATTCCTCGTACTGCCCTACGCGTTCGAAGTACTTTCATATGCATACTTTCACCTTCTACAATATCAGTTGTAGCTGGCTTTCCAATAATGTCCTCTTCTGTTAAACCTGTTAATTTCGTATATGCAGGGTTAATTACTAACCCTCGTCCTTTTTCATCCACGACCGAAATGGCTTCCTCAGACGAGTTAATAATCGCCTCAAGTAACGTTTGAATCTCCTTTAAATCTGTAACTTCTTCCGCAAGATCTACAACCTCTGTTATATCTTTAAAAATCGCAAATGCCCCTTGCACTTCTCCTCCCTCTTTTAATATTGGAATACGGGTTGTAATAATTTTCTTTCCATTCTCAAGCGTCAGTTCATAATTTACTTCTATTTGTTTCGTACGTATAATACGAAGCAGCTTACTAGTCGGAATAACTTCTAAAATATATTTGCCTACCGCATCTTCTTTTTTATATCCGATAATACGTTCTGCACTTTTATTAAATAGGCGAACTTGTCCTTCTTGATCAATCACTATCATACCGTCATGCGTGGAGTTTAAAATTAAATCACCTTGCTGCGTTTGCTCTTCTAACTTTCCAATTAAATCTTCCTTCTCATGTGCTAATCTCGTAACAATCTTTGCAATATCACCTGGTATAAGAAGAGTATCTTTATGCTTTTTCTTTAATAAATCTTTATGTAAATTATCGTCACCTGTCATATCAAACATTACATCAATGTGCATAGAAAGAAACGGAGTCACACTCTCTCCAATTGCAATCCCGTATTCCTTTGCCATCTGTAACCCTTTTGCTATCGGATTTATATCAATAATCCCTATAATCTGAAATATATTCGAACTCTGTAACAGACGTAGCAGTGTACTACCACCTTCACCTGCACCAACAATTAAAACTTTTTGTTTCATATATTACACTTCCTCTCGAAGTATCTCTGCAAAATTTTTCACACCCTTATCTTACTCGTTCAGCCCCCTCTTGACAAACCCCCTTTTCATATAACATTATTGAAATAAACGAAATAATCTGAAAAGGAGCGTTTATATGCAGCGTTACCTTGCTCTATTATTAGCACTCATCCCTATTTCATTAGCTGTGCTTGGCATTAAGTTAATGAGAGATACAGTATTCGGGATTCTATTTCCTCCACTCTCTATACTTTGGTTACAATTTTTAATTGGCGCTCTTTGCTTCGGACTAGGGTTTTATATTTTTGGTGGCTTCGTCTTACACCGAGACCGTAAACGAAATAAAGTACAAGCGCGCTTTAAAAGATAGGAAAGTCCTACTACTTATCAATAAAAAAATGAGACCGTTACACGCGGTCTCATTTTTTTATTGGCAATAACGTTCTTGCCGTTTCAGGATAATCAGTAATAATCGCCGATATGTTCATATCAAAATATTTACGCATAAGTGTTTCTTCATTAATTGTATAGGGCCGAACTTCTACATCACTTTCCATCGTTAATTCAGCAATGGCATCTTGAAGGTAACGATAATTCGGATGCACCGCAGTAGCTCCCATCTTTTTTGCATATGCCCATGGGCTATGCAGGCCTTCGCGATATAAAATCGCTGTTTGAATATCAGGAGCCATCATATGACACCTTTTCATACTGTAGTGATTAAATGAAGAAAATATAACACGATTTTCTAAATTAAATTTGCGTACAAGCGTTATAACTTCTTCCTCTAAGCCTCTGTATGGAATTTTATTATTTTTAAGTTCAACATTAAGTAACAACCCTGTTTGTTCAATCCATTGTAACACTTCTTCTAAAAGAGGTATTTTACAAAAACCTACTTTATCACCAAATTTATAGCTCGCATCTAATTTACATAAATCCTCATATACATAATTTCGAACCGCACCTTTTCCATTTGTTGTCCGGTCCACTGTTTCATCATGAATGACGACAACCTTTCCGTCTTTCGTTAATTGAACATCAAGCTCAATTCCATCTGCCTTAAAAGATTCAGCTGCTTCAAATGAAATCATCGTATTTTCTGGGTACGTTCCCGCTGCACCACGATGTGCAAATATAAGAGTCATCCTCACTCCCCCAATCTTATGCTATACTATACGAAAAAGGAGGTACTTCTATGAGACCATTACAAATTTCTCCAGACACTGCAGTCCGCCTATCAAAAGCATTAGGTGTTCCACTTGAACAACTTATGCATATGCCACAGCACATTTTAATTCAAAAGTTAGTTGAATTAGAAAAACAAAATAAAGACGAAGAATAATACAGTCCTGTTTCACAGGACTTTTTATTATTTTCTATTATATCACGGATGACTTGCTTGCTAAAATCCCTCATCGGATATACCGTGATTCAATTTAACCTTCACTTCGAACATGTACAATAAAAAGACCAACGAATTCTAACATTCATTGGTCTTTAATTAAAAAGTTCATTGGTTTTAAATTTACTATCAAGTATACATTTCAAGAATTATTAAAAACTTAAATCCCTTACTTCTTCTATTCTCAGCTAGCCTTATGTTCAAGTCTCAGCTTATCCGCAACCATTGCGATGAACTCGGAGTTCGTAGGTTTTGCTTTTGACATAGATACTGTATAACCGAATAAGGACGAAATAGAATCGATATTCCCGCGACTCCATGCTACCTCAATTGCGTGACGGATTGCACGCTCGACACGGCTTGCTGTTGTATTATATTTCTTCGCGATATCTGGATACAATACTTTCGTAATAGATCCAAGTAATTCGATGTCATTGTACACCATAGAAATTGCTTCCCTTAAGTACATGTACCCTTTAATATGAGCAGGCACACCAATTTCATGAATGATACTCGTAATGCTTGCATCTAAGTTTTTCGGTTTTCCATCTACTGTTGTTGCTGATCGGAAAGATGGCAGTGGACGTTTAATAGTAGCGTTCGCTTTACCGCTCACTTGACGAATATGACTCGTTAAATTCTCCATATCAAATGGTTTTAATATGAAATATGACGCACCTAAGTCAACTGCTTTTTTCGTCACATCTTCTTGTCCAAACGCTGTCAACATAATTACGCTAGGCTGTCTTAACCTTTCAATGTGGCGCATTTTCTCTAGTACAGCTAACCCATCTAAATGTGGCATAATAATATCTAATACAAGTACATCCGGTTGCTTATCTTTTAATAAATTTAAACACTCTTGACCATTATAAGCAGTACCGATTACTTCCATATCCTCTTGAGCAGCTACATAACTCTCTAGCATTGATACTAATTCTTTATTATCATCCACAAGACATACTTTAATTTTCTCCACAGCTTTTCCTCCCTTACCGAATCGATTCTCCGACATGTGTATCCTTCTAGGCTACATGAATTGTTCGACAATTGTGTGAAAATTCCCTTTTAAAGTTTGTTACTTTCCGATAAAATCACAAAAAAATATGTTTATCGTTTATTTATTCCTTTTCGCAACACATTCCATCATAGAAAAACAACGAAACGTTCAACCCTTTCCTTTTATTTTACAACAAAAAACACCTCTTGCGGAGCTTTTACAAAATTTCAACGAATTTTTCAATAGAAAAACGAGCTAATTATTAATTAGCTCGCTTTTCTTTCTTGATCATAAATGTTAATTCCAGCCTCATGTAACATCCATTCAATATGAACACCATATCCTGATGTTGGATCATTTACAAATACATGTGTAACAGCGCCAATTACCTTTCCATTTTGTACAATTGGACTTCCGCTCATCCCCTGTACGATACCACCTGTTTTCGCTAATAAACGTTTATCTGTTACTTTTATTACCATGCCTTTTGTTGCCGGAAACTTTTGCGGTACTGTACTCACAACTTCAATATCAAACGCTTCCACTTTATCTTGATCAATAACCGTTAATATTTTTGCTGGTCCTTCTTTTACTTGATGAGATAGTGCAATAGGCATTGCTTTATCCATTACGCCATTTGTCATATTTGTATTCAATTTGCCAAAAATACCAAATGGACTATTGATTGTAATATTGCCAATCACTTCACGATCAGGTGAGAACCTCGCTAATTTCTCCCCTGGATTCCCATGACTACCTCTTTCAATTGATGTAACTGTCGAACGCATAATTTGTCCATCTTCGACTTGAATCGGCTTTTTCGTATCATTATCAGAAATGACATGACCAAGTGCCCCATATTTCATAGAATCAGGATGAACAAATGTCATTGTTCCGATTCCAGCCGCCGAATCACGAATATATAAACCAATGCGATAAGACGATTCTCCACTGTCTTTTTGTGGTGTTAATTTAGTGCGGATATGCTTTCCATCCCTTAACAAAACGAGATTAAGCGGTTCGCCTGTTTCCCCACTATTATGAATAAATGGTGCTACATCACTCATTCTTTCAATTGTTTTACCATTAATTTCAGTAATCATATCTCCAATTTGCACACCAGCTGTTTCACCAGGAGATACTTTCCCTTTTTCAGTTTGAATTAAATGATGGCCTACAACAAGTACCCCTTTTGTGTTTAACTTTACACCAATTGATTGTCCACCTGGAATAACTTTGAAATCTTTTAATACTCTCACATTTACTTTTTTCACTGGAAAACCAGCAAGCTGAAACACCATATCTGCTTCACCATTTTGATGAGAATTTACCATAAGTCCTTGTTTTTGTTCATTTGAACTTACTGTAAACACATGACGATCTGTAGATGAAGCTTTAAACACTGGTAATGAAGCTATTTCTGATTGTTGTCCTTCAAAAACAACAAGTTGCTTCGGAGATGAAATAAACGTCCGAAGCGGTTTAAAACACCCAATAAAAACTAAAGAAACAAGGAGAAAAATACCTATTATTTTGCGAAATCTTTCTAATTTCAATTTATTCACTCTCCTCGCTCCTACCCCACATTCAGCCTTTTGGCTTCACTTTTTAATCTCTCCTTGCAATGCTTTATTTATAACCGGAAGAATTAAGAAATCATCATTTGAGAAAAAAAGCTATCCATTACTGGATAGCCTCTGCTGTCTGTTTAAAACGATGCGCTTGCGTAAGTAATTCTTTCGCATGTTCTGTCGTTAAATCTGTAATTTCCACACCAGAAATCATTCGAGCTATTTCTGTTACTTTATCCTCCATAGTTAAAACGGTAACTGATGTAATTGTTCGATCATTTGCTACTTGTTTTCGAATAAATAAATGCGAATCCGCCATTGAAGCTACTTGAGGTAAGTGCGTAATACAAAGTACTTGTGAGTTTACTGATACTCGATAAATCTTTTCCGCAATAGCCTGTGCGACCCGGCCACTTACACCAGTATCCACTTCATCAAAAATAACAGATGCAACACCTTGATGCTTAGAAAAAATGCTTTTTAAAGCTAAAATAATACGGGATAACTCTCCTCCAGAAGCAACCTTTGAAAGTGGTTTTAGCGGCTCACCCGGATTTGTTGAAATATAAAATTCCACATGATCGTAACCATCCGCTGTAAGTCTTACCGGTGCTCCCTCCACGAGAGGCTCTTCTGCATTTCCTTCTCGCTTCATGATTCTCACTTCA
Source organism: Bacillus cereus group sp. BfR-BA-01408 (assembly GCF_022663305.1). Classification (NCBI taxonomy): domain Bacteria; kingdom Bacillati; phylum Bacillota; class Bacilli; order Caryophanales; family Bacillaceae; genus Bacillus; species Bacillus cereus group sp. BfR-BA-01408. The sequence continues at coordinate 48,164 of NZ_JAKUFF010000005.1, forward strand.
AATTTTGTTTTTTCCATATATAATTCTTTTAATTCCTGATGAATGGCATTTGTAAGATGCTCTGCAAGTTCATGACGCATATTACTTAACAACGTTGCTTCTTTCAGAATAACACTTTCTAATTCCTTCAACTGTTTCTTCGTCGTTTCAATATGAACGTCTTTATTTTCAATCGTAAAAATTTCTTGTTCAATTTTATCAGCATACGCTAAAATCTCTTCTACAGTATTTCCATATTTTCTCTTTAGCATACGAATTTCATTTAAACGCGTTTCAATTTCGTCTAAGCGATTCGGATCATATTCCATCATATCGAGCTTTTCTCTTAGTTGATAGGCAACTTCTTCTAATAAATAATAACTATTGGCAATGGAATCATGATTTTCTTGATACACTTCATCTAAATGTGTAATACTCTCCATCTGTCCCATTGCGCTTCGTACATTATCTAACCCTTGTCCGTCAGCACTTAACGAGCGATACGCGTCACCTAATGCTTTATAAATCTTTTCGAAATTAGAAATTTGCAATCGTTCTTCAGTTAAGTCATTTTCTTCATCCATCTTTAAATCAGCTTTACGGATTTCTTCATGCTGGAATTGAATTAAATCTAAGCGATGCGCCATTTGTTGTTCATTTTCACTTAACGATTTCAACTGTTTTTTTAATTTCTCATAGTCAGCATATACGTTTTGGTATATATCTAATTGTTTAACGATACGCTCTCCATCAAAATGATCGAGCATAAATAAATGACGTTCTTCATTCATTAAGTCTTGCGTTTCGTGTTGCCCATGAATATCAACAAGTGTTTTTCCAATTTCTTTTAATACACTAAGGGTAACTAGTTTTCCATTTACACGACATACACTTTTTCCGTTTGCAGCGATATCACGCTTCAAAATAATCATGCCGTCTTCTATTTCTATATCCAACTCTTCTGCTTTTTCAATACATGGATGCTTATCATCTTCCACATAAAATAGCCCCTCTATCTCAGCTTTTTCTGTTCCGTATCGAACAAATTCTGCTGAACCACGGCCACCTACAAGTAAACTAATCGCATCAATAATAATCGATTTTCCGGCCCCTGTTTCACCACTTAAAACCGTTAATCCTTTTTGAAAAGAAATATTTAATGCCTCAATAATAGCAAAGTTTCTAATCGATAATTCCGATAACAATGCCCCATTCACCTCGTTATAAACTAATCCCCTATGAAGGGCTTTTCTCAGTTCTTTATTCAAATAGTCATACTATATGTTTGTATGTATAAATTACTTTTCTAACCGCTCCATTGTACCAAACATTTGTTTTACGGGTCAATCCACCTATTTCCTAATTTTATTCAAAGAAAATATTATATTACAATTAAGAATTCACGTTTTTAACCAATAAAAATATCCTGTTCACTTTCCACTTTACAGAGGAAAGCAAACAAGATTTTTTTGTTACAGCATATTTAAGAAACGATCAGAGACAACACCTGTATCTTCAGGTGTACGGCAAATAATTAAGCAAGTATCATCACCACAAATGGTTCCGATGATCTCATCCCACTCTAAATGATCAATAAGTGCTCCAAGTGAATGAGCGTTACCAGGCAATGTTTTTAGCACAAGCATATGTCCTGCCGTGTCTAATTTTACAAATGAATCCACTAGATTGCGTTTTAATTTTTGTAACGGGTTAAATCGTTGATCTGCTGGCAAGCTATATTTATAGCGACCATCATGTAATGGCACTTTCACTAAGTGCAATTCTTTAATATCGCGCGATACTGTCGCTTGCGTTACATTAAATCCCTCATTACGTAGAATATCAACTAATTCATCTTGTGTTTCAATTTCTTTGTTCGCAATAATTTCCCTGATTTTAATATGGCGCTGACCTTTATTCATACATTTGCACCTCACACTATCTCTTACCATAGTTTAAACATTGGTATACTTCACTTATTTATGTTAACTTATAATTCGTTACTTGTACACAATTGTTTTTACAATCATTATACAATTACAACAAAAAGAGGAACAACATATGTTATTCCCCTTTCCCTTTTTGTTTTAGGACATCATGTGCCTCTGTAACTACTTGCTCAACAGAAACTGGAGAATGATTTTCGCCATTCTCACGTTCACCATGCCATTTCAGATGAATTAAAAATTCAATGTTACCATCCCCGCCCGTAATCGGTGAGAATGTTAAACCTTCTACGTCGTATCCTTCTTTTATAGCAAAGTCTACAATCATTTCTACGACAGCCTCATGTACTTTTCGATCGCGAACGATACCCTTTTTACCAACTTGCTCTCTTCCAGCTTCAAACTGAGGTTTAATTAACGCTGCTACATCCCCATTCGGCATAAGCATTGTTTTTAAAACTGGTAATATAAGTTTTAATGATATAAACGAAACATCGATACTAGCAAATTGCGGTAAACCACGTTCTAAGTCTGCTGGTGTTACGTAACGGAAGTTCGTTCGTTCCATTACGACAACACGCTCATCTTGACGCAATTTCCACGCAAGTTGATTGTACCCTACATCTAATGCATAAGATAATTTCGCTCCATTTTGAAGCGCGCAATCGGTAAAGCCACCAGTTGATGAACCAATATCTATCATAACTTTATCTTGTAAATCAAGATGAAATGTCTCTAATGCCTTTTCAAGTTTATAACCACCACGGCTTACATACGGCATAACTTGCCCCTTCACCGTAATCTCTGTATCTTGTGGGATTTTCTCTCCTGGCTTATCCAATCTCATCTCATTCGCATATACAAGGCCGGCCATAATGGCGCGTTTTGCTTTCTCACGTGTTTCTATAAGCCCTCGCTCTACTAATAGTACATCTACTCTTTCTTTTTTCGCACTCATTTGTTACGCCCTTTTTTGTTTTGATGGAATCATTGTATGAATACGGTCTACAACAGCATCTGTCGTTAAACCGATTTCTTCTAATAATTTTGTTACACTACCGTGCTCTATGAAACGATCTGGAATACCCATTCGTTCAACTAACGCACTATGGTACCCGTTCTCAGACGCAAATTCAACTACTCCTGTTCCAAAACCACCAATTAAGCAAGCTTCTTCAATCGTTAAAATTGGTATATTTTTTCCTAAGAGATCATGTAAATATGCTTCATCCATTGGTTTAATGAAGCGAGCGTTCACTACTTTCACTGAAACTCCAGCCTTTTCAAGACGCTCAGCCGCTTCCATTGCCATTGGTATTGTCGTACCAAATGTTAAAATAGCTGCTTGTGTACCTTCTTTTAACGTTTCCCATGAACCGATTGGAATCGCCTTTAATTCTTCATCCATATGAACGCCAAGTCCATTACCTCGCGCATAACGTAATGCGATTGGTCCATCTTCATATTGCATTGCCGTGTATACTAAATGTTGCCCTTCATTTTCATCTTTTGGCATCATAAGTACCATATTCGGCAAGTGGCGTAAGAATGAAATATCAAATACACCTTGATGCGTTTCACCATCTGCTCCTACTAAACCAGAGCGATCGATTCCGATGAAAACATTTAAATTTTGGCGGCATATATCATGAACAACTTGGTCATATGCTCTTTGTAAAAATGTTGAATAAATCGCTAAGAATGGTTTCATACCTTGCGTTGCCATACCCGCTGCCATTGTTGTAGCATGCTGTTCTGCAATACCTACATCAATCATACGATCTGGGAATTCTTTTTGGAATTTCTCAAGTTTCGATCCAACAGGCATTGCAGGTGTAATTGCAACGATACGCTCATCCGTTCTCGCTAACTTAAGTACTGTTTCACTAACAACAGCACTCCATGCTGGTGCAACTTCTTTCGGTTTAACGAAGTCACCTGATTCAATTTTATAAGGTCCTGTTCCATGCCAAGTGCCAATAACATCACTCTCTGCTGGTTTGTAACCTTTTCCTTTTTTCGTAATAACATGAACAAGCACTGGGCCTTTTGTTTTCTTTGCATATTGCAACGTTTCGAATAACTTTTCATAATCATGTCCATCGACTGGACCTAAATATGTAAAGCCTAACTCTTCGAAAAAGACACCGGATACTAGTAAATATTTAAGACTATCTTTTATTTTCTCTGCTGTCGCAGCAACTTTCCCACCGACAGCTGGGATTTTCTTCAAAATATACTCTAGCTCGTCTTTTACCCAATGGTATTTTCCTGCGGTACGTAGACGTCCAAGCACATTATGAAGCGCACCAACGTTTGGCGCAATTGACATTTCATTATCATTCAAAATAACAATCATGTCTGTTTTTTCATGTCCAATATGGTTCAATGCCTCTAAAGCCATTCCGCCCGTTAAAGCACCATCACCAATGATTGGTATAACATATTCTTTCGTTTTCTTTAAATCACGTGCTAGAGCCATTCCCATTGCAGCAGATAATGATGTCGAGCTATGGCCAGTTTCCCATACATCGTGCTCACTCTCACAACGTTTTGGGAAACCACATAGACCTTGATATTGCCTTAATGTGCCGAATTCTTTTGCACGTCCAGTTAAAATTTTATGTACATAGGATTGATGTCCTACATCCCATAAAAATTTATCTTTCGGACTATCAAATAATTTATGCAGAGCAATTGTGAGTTCTACTACACCTAAATTAGGCGCAATATGTCCACCTGTTTGAGAGAGCTCTTCAATTAAAAACTTACGAATATCCTCACTCAATCCCTCTAGTTCACTGATAGACATATCTTTCAAAAAACTAGGGTTTTGAATTTGCGTTAGATCCACATGGATCACTCACTTTCATTTCATAATCTGTCAACATGTCAAATATTATAAAAAACATTTACACAAAACAAGAAATTCTCTTTTTTTATTTTTCACCTTGTCCTGCTATTAACCAGTCTATTGCGCCCTAATCTTATTATAAACCATATTTCTTTAGGCGATGAAAAAAATAGCCGCTAACACGAAGTGATAACGGCAATGTAATCTACATATATTTTTGCCAATAACAAGAAAAGAAAAACCTTTTCCTACATTTATATCATAAAATGATGAATGACTCAACAAATGAAAACGCTGTTATATTAGTTATTACGTTTTGCAATCAAATCGCAAATAGATAGTAAATATTCATCTTGTAATTGCAAGGAACTAATAGCATCTTTTGCTTTTGCAATCGTTTCTTCTAAAATATCCTTTGCTCTATCTACAGTAAATAACGTCGTATATGTGCTCTTTTCGTTGGAAACATCACTACCAATCGGTTTTCCAATCTCTTCTTCGGTTCCTTCCACATCTAAAATATCATCTCGAATTTGGAAAGCTAGGCCGATATATTTTGCAAACTCAAGTAATTTTTCTTCCTGTTCTTCTGTGGCATTAGAAAGTATCGACCCTGCAAGTACAGCGAATTCAAGTAGTTTCCCAGTCTTATGCTTATGAATATACTCTAGCTCATCAATCGTAAGCTGTTTCCCTTCCGCTTCCATATCTGCTACTTGTCCGCCAACCATTCCCTCTGGCCCTGCCGCCTTTGCAAGCTCAAGAACAAGTCTTACTTTTTTCTCAGCAGAGATTTCCTTTTGCTCATATGCCATAATAACTTGAAAAGCATATGTCAACAAACCATCTCCTGCTAAAACTGCCATCGCTTCACCAAATACTTTATGATTTGTGGGCTTCCCTCTTCTTAAATCATCATCATCCATACAAGGTAAATCATCATGAACTAACGAGTATGTATGTATCATTTCAAGAGCACAAGCTGCACCTACACCAAGATTTTTTTCTTTACCAAACGCTTGTAATGTTGCAAATAAAAGTAACGGGCGGAGACGCTTTCCACCCGCTTCCAAAGAATATGCCATCGCTTCACGAAGTACATTTGGACATTGTAATTCATTTGCATAGCTTACAAGCTTCTCTTCTACGAAAGTTTTACTTTCTTTCAAAAAAGTATCAAAAGCAATTGTCACTATGCTTCATCTCCTAAAGCAGTAAACGGTTCAAGCACTCCATCTTCCCCAAGAATAACTGCCATTTGTTCTTGTACGTTCTTCAACTTCTCATCACAAAGCTTAGATAATTCCATACCCTCTTTAAAATAAGAAATTGCTTCTTCTAAAGGTACGTCACCTTGCTCTAACTTAGAAACGAGGTGCTCAAGTTGCGAAATTGCCTCTTCAAAGCTTAATTTATTTTCCATTATTCAATTCACGCTCCTCTATTCCTGATACGCTACAATCTAGTATTCCATCTTGTAATTGAACTGAAACAGCATCTCCAAGGCTAACATCTTTCACACTTTTTAACACTTGCTTCTCTTCATCATATACAAGCCCGTACCCTCTCATCATTACTTTAAGCGGACTTAGCGCTTCAAGTTTTTGAGCAGCTCTTACAAAGGCAAATTCTTTCGTTTGAAGTAACGTTTGCATTTCACGTTGCAATTGCTTTTGCAATGTTTCAACTGCTACCTTCGTTTGCATAATTTTTTGAGATGGGTGGTGCTTCTCTAAATAAAATGAAAGCTGTTTTAACTGATTTACCTTTTTATCAATATAGCGCTCTTTCGCTAACACAAGCTGTTCTAACGCTCTATCCAATTGCTCTTCTTTTTGCTCATATACTTGTCTTGGATAACGGAACGCATAAGATTTTTGCAATACTTGTAGTTTTTCTTCTTTTTTATGTACTAACTCTCTCATTGCTCTTTGCAACCTTAGAGTTCTTTGTAATACCTTTTCTTGTAACTCGATAATATTAGGCGCTGCCAGCTCAGCCGCTGCAGTTGGTGTTGGTGCTCTTAAATCGGCAACAAAATCCGCAATTGTAAAGTCTGTTTCATGGCCTACTGCTGAAATAATAGGGATCTCACTCTTGAAAATAGCTCTTGCAACCATTTCTTCGTTAAACGCCCACAATTCCTCAATAGAACCTCCACCGCGCCCAACGATTAGGACATCTATCCCTTCCATTTCATTCGCTGTACGGATCGCTTGTACAATTGAGGGAGCTGCTGACTCCCCCTGTACAAGTACTGGAAACACAATAACATTTCCAATTGGATAACGACGTTTAATCGTTGTTATAATATCACGAATCGCTGCTCCTGTTGGTGACGTAATCACACCTATTGTTTTCGCATAAGGAGGGATTGTTTTTTTATAAACTTGAGAAAACAATCCTTCTTCCTCTAAACGAACCTTTAATTGTTCGTAAGCTAAATGCAGGTTTCCGACTCCGTCAGGCTGCATGTCTTGAATATAAATTTGATAAGAACCACTCGCCTCGTAAACAGAAATTTTCCCTTTCACGAGTACCTTCATCCCATTTTCAGGTCTGAATTTAATATTACGATTATGACCCGCAAACATAACCGCTGCGATTCTTGCATTTTCATCTTTCAATGTAAAATACATGTGGCCACGGCTATGATTTTTAAAGTTGGAAATTTCACCTTTTAACCAAACAGACTGTAAATGCGGATCATATTCTATTTTTGTTTTTATATAGCGTGTTAACGCTGTAACGGTTAAATATTGTTTCTCCATTTCTCTCTCCTCATAGCCGACTCAAATTATTTACAAACGACACCTGCACGCTTAGCCGATTCAACAGTATTATGAAGAAGCATTGTGATCGTCATTGGACCAACACCCTTTGGCACAGGTGTAATGTAACCTGCAACATCTAACACGTTGTCAAAGTCAACATCACCACAAAGTTTTCCTGTTTCTAAACGGTTTACACCAACGTCAATTACAACCGCTCCTTCTTTCAGATAATCAGCTGTTACCATTTTAGGTCGTCCTACTGCTACGATTAAAATATCAGCTAGCTTCGTTAACTCTTTCATATTTTGCGTCTTTGAATGACAGTATGTGACAGTTGCATTTTCATTTAAGAACAATTGTCCCACTGGCTTGCCGACAATATTACTTCTTCCAATTACTACAACATGTTTTCCCGAGATATCAAGATTTGTTTCTTTTACTAACTCTACAATACCATGCGGTGTACATGGAAGGAATGTATCTTGTCCCGTCATCATACGTCCCACGCTGATTGGGTGAAATCCATCTACATCTTTTTCTGGTGAAATTCTTTCAATGATAGCTTTTTCTTCAATATGTTTTGGTAAAGGTAATTGCACTAATATGCCATTAATGCGGTCATCTCCATTTAAGCGATCGATTTCAGCAAGCAAACGCTCCTCCGTAATTGTTTCAGGAAATTCAATTAGCTCTGAATAGATTCCTACTTGTTCACAGCCCTTTTCTTTTCCTTTTACATAAGAACGAGATGCTGGATCTTCTCCAACTAAAATAACTGCTAATCCTGGTACAATCCCTTGCTCTTTCAACTTCACAACTTCTTCTGTTAATTGTGCTCGTTTTTTCTCCGCAACTTCATTTCCTTTGATGATTACTGCTACCATTTTAAGATTCCCCCTTAAAGAAATTACAGTGTATCTTTTATATTAGATAAAACGCCGTTAATAAAACGACGAGATTCCTCATCCCCAAATGTTTTAGCAATTTCAATTGCCTCGTTAATTGTTACGTTGTGCGGAATTTCTTCCATATATTTCATTTCATACACAGCTACACGTAAAATACTGCGATCAACAATACTAATACGCTCAAGCTTCCATTTTTTTAAGTTTTGACGAATCGCTTCATCAATTACTTCTTTATTTTCTACAAAACCTACTACAAGTGATTCTAGAAACTCATTTGTTTCTTCACCTTCATCTAGCGTGTTTTCCACCGCTATTTTCGGTTCTAATTCACCTGTAATATCCATTTGATATAATGCTTGCATAGCTCTTTCTCTAGCCGTCCTACGTTTCATTGTAACTCTCCTTTATGCTTCAAGTCTTTCCTTATGCTTTGTTATATTATTATAATTTATAAGCCGTCAATTCACTTACTCTTACAGTTTTCATTGATTTTCCAACCTTATAATACAATGATAATAACACAATTTATCGTTTCACACACGGGTTACAAGGCTGAAAAATAATAAAAAGATTAACTTCAAGTTCCATATCTTATCACAATGTACGTTTTTTGGTAAAACGAAACATTTTCTTTTTTATTTCCCATTTTTTGAAATAGTATAATAATTAGAGGATTGTAATTTGTGAAGAAACGAAACGATAAAAAAGATGCCTATGTTACTAGGCACCTTTTTCATTCTTACACTGGTTCGATTTCTGTTTTTTGTGTTTCGAATGTTACGCCAACGATGTGAACATTCACTTCTTTTGGCTCAAGCCCTGTCATTGTAAAGAGTGCTTGGCGGATGTTGTCTTGAATCTTTTGTGCAACAACTGGAATTGCTACGCCAAAATACATCACAACATAAAGGTCAACGATAATATCTTCGTTTGCTAATTCAACCTTTACACCTTTACCATGATTTTTCTTACCTAACTTCTCAACAACATCTGTAGCAAAATTACCACGCATTGCCGCTACGCCTTCTACCTCAGCAGCTGCAATACCTGCGATTACTTCAATTACTTCTGGTGCAATTTCTACTTTACCAAGAGTTGTATCTTGACCCATATCTAACATATGTTCAGCCATGAAAAAAACCTCCTTTAATGTATCACTGCGTCACAAGTTCATGCTCTTCCAAAAATTTCGTATTAAACTCACCTTTTACAAAATCAGGATGATCTAACAATTGCAAATGGAACGGGATTGTTGTATGTACGCCTTCAACGACAAACTCACTGAGTGCACGCTTCATTTTTGCAATTGCCTCTTCACGTGTTTTTCCGTGAACAATTAATTTAGCAACCATCGAATCATAGAAAGGTGGGATTGAATATCCCGGATATACAGCTGAATCGACGCGAATACCAAATCCGCCTGGTGGTAAGTACATTTCTACTTTACCTGGAGATGGCATAAATTTTTTGGCAGGGTTTTCCGCATTAATTCGGCATTCAATTGCCCAACCATTAAATTGTACTTCTTCTTGCTGTAACGATAACTTTTCTCCAGAAGCAACAAGAATTTGTTCTTTAATTAAGTCTACCCCTGTTACCATTTCAGTAACTGGATGCTCAACTTGGATTCTCGTATTCATCTCCATGAAATAAAAGCTTTTCGTTTTATATTCATAAATAAACTCAACCGTACCAGCACCTGTATAATCAACCGCTACCGCCGCTTTAACTGCCGCCTCACCCATCTGCTTACGCACATTTTCATCAAGTGCTGGTGATGGACTTTCTTCTAGTAGTTTTTGCAAGCGGCGCTGAATTGTACAATCACGCTCTCCTAAATGAATGGCATTTCCGTGTGTATCTGCCATTATTTGAATCTCAACATGGCGGAAATCTTCAACGTACTTTTCTAAGTATACACCAGGGTTCCCAAAAGCGGTACTAGCTTCTTGCTGTGTAATTTGAATTCCTTTTACAAGCTCTTCTTCATGGCGCGCAACACGAATACCTTTTCCGCCGCCACCTGCAGTCGCTTTAATAATAACAGGATACCCAATTTGATTCGCAAGTTCGATCGCTTCTTCGGTATTTTTAATAATTCCTTGTGAACCTGGTACAATCGGAACCCCTGCTTCTTTCATTGTATCACGAGCAACGTCTTTTGTGCCCATCTTTGAAATAGCTTCTGGACTTGGACCGATAAAAATTAAGTTACACTCACGGCATAACTCTGCAAAATCTGCATTCTCTGCTAAAAATCCGTATCCCGGATGAATTGCATCGCAGCCTGTTAACTTCGCAACACTAATAATGTTCGTCAAATTTAAATAGCTTTCTTTCGAAATCGTTGGTCCTACACAATACGCCTCATCAGCAATTTGTACGTGAAGTGACTCTTTATCTGCTTCTGAATAAATTGCGACTGTTTCAATATCCATTTCTTTACAAGCACGAATAATTCGTACAGCAATTTCCCCACGATTGGCTATTAATACTTTTTTTATCATCACAAAGACTCCCTTATTACGCTTTTACAAGAAATAGCGGTTGTCCATACTCAACAAGCTGTCCGTTATTAACAAGAATCTCAACAATTTCTCCATCTACATCTGCATCGATTTCGTTAAATAACTTCATAGCCTCGACAATACATACGATAGAATCTTTCGATACTCTATCCCCTACACTTACATATGGAGGCGTATCAGGAGAAGAAGAAGAATAGAATGTACCTACCATTGGTGATGTAATTTTATGTAGGTTTTCATTCTGAACAGCTTTTTTCTCTTCTTGTTTTGGCACTTCCACTTGTGCTGCCGCTACTGTTGTTTCAACTTCAACAGGTGCTACTGGTTGCACGGCTTGTTTTGCTACAGGTGCTTGCACCGCAACAACTTCATTACCACGCTTTTTCATTTTGATTGTCGTACCATCTTTTTTGTATTCAAATTCATCAATATTAGAGCTATCAATTAATTTAATTAATTCACGAACTTCTTGAATTTTAAACATGTAAAATCCACTCCCATACTCTTGTTTGTCCCGTTTTTACAGATTTCTCGTCACTAAAAACTAGATTGACTGTAAAAATACGATGTACTCTATTAGATCCTGCATTTCATTTACTAATAGAAATAGTTACTATTTCCATCTTACGATAAATTTTTTAAACATTCCAATTTATATTTCTTTATAATAAATCGAAATTCCTGTAAAAATGTTATCCCATTAAAAACTTAATACCTAGTAATAATACCAAGTTTCACATGAAATTGGCAAGACCACTTCCTAAAAAACATCCACTACTTATTCAAAACTGTACACAGTAACCCCCCACTCCCTCTCTACTCTTCGCCACATCTATAGTCAATAACGTATTTTTACCAAATATTATTTTTTTGTTTACACGTCGTTCATCATTCCTTCATATAAGAATAGTATGTTCAAAGTGTAGAAAATATATTGTATCGAGGTGTGGACATATGATATGGCTCATTCTCTTCTTACCTGCCGTAATGGTCTGGGCATTCGTTCTCTTCATCCACGTCAAATCCGGAAAAAGTAATCACCGCTACCATGAACCACTAATCTTTTACTCACAACGTATTTCTCCGTTCCGAGTTGAACATAGTAAAAACAATTACAAAGACGAAACAGAAAAAAGCTATCGAAAATGATAGCTTTTTTTCTATTATTATTTTTACCCCACTGATTAAAATTTCACTTTATCTAACTATTTTCAAACAATCCGAGTCTTAAAAACGAATAATCCGCGGAGGATTTCCCCGCGGATTATTCGTTTTATTTTGTTGGTGGATCAAATTTTACACCTACATCTTTTGATCCGCCTTCACTTCTTACAAGTTGTATAATTTTATTCGCTTCTTTTTGTGAATGTTTTGCTGCTTTTACAGTCACTTTAATGTCAGTTCCATCAGCTCTTACAAGGGCATCTTTATATCCACCTTGAGATTTAATTACTGTCTCAAGTAATTCTTGCTTCGTTTCCATTGTCGTAATGGCATCAAAATTTTCTTTCGCTTTATTTTTTTCTGTTGCTGAAGCTTTTGTTGAACTCATCACTTCTTGTAATTTTGCTTTTTGTTCACTTCGCTGATCTTCCATTTGCATACGTAACGCTGTAAAATTCTCATCACTTGATTGAACTGTTACGTTAGCTTCTTTTTTACTTGTTTCTTTTGTAGCACTCTCTTTTTTATCTGTTTCTTTGTTTGTTTCTTTATTTGATGTTTCCTTGCTTGTATTCTCTTTTTTTGGCGTTTCTTTAGGTGCTTCATTTGTTACTGCTTTATCAGTACCTTGTTTTTCTTGTCCAATCTTTTCACCTGTTGTCGGCGATGCTGTATTCATTTTTTCTGGAGTTGTTACGTAATACACAGATAGTACAACAACTAAACTCAACATCGTTAATAGCCAAACCGTTTGTTTTTTTAACACTTTATTTCCTCCCTATCAATTTTTCGGTGATACTGAAACGCGATGGGCTGGTACATCTAGCAGCCGTATGACAGCTTCTTTTACCATCGCTTTAACTTGTATATTATCCACTCCCTTTGCTACGACAAGAACACCTCGCACTTTCGGTTTCTCTGTTCGTAAAACAACGGGAGTTTCTTTATCCCCTTCACGTATAATGACTGTCTTTTCATCAAGAGACTCATCTTCTACTTCCCTCTTGCCACCTGTTTTATCTGTTTCACCTGTTGTTTGTGAACGTTTCACTGTATTTTTTTCTAATATTTTTTCCTCTGATGAGTCCAAATTCACATTAATCGTTACATCTTTTACTCCTGCTATTTCTTCTAAGGCTGCTTTTAATTCTTGCTCATACGCTTTTTCATATTTTTCTACATTTGACATATTATCATTATTTTTTTGTCCAAAAGTTGGTACGTCTTTTTCTTGGTTTTGAGTTTTTTGTTCTTTAAATACAGGTACTTCTTCTTTTTTACTTGAAAAAAAACTACTAGAAAACATAAGCAACATTCCAAGTATGAGTAGGACAAGTAAGAACTTAGGTGTTACCTTTTTTCCCTTCTCATTACTTTCTTTTTCATCTCCATTCAATAAGTTTCGAAAAAATGAGAACTTCGAATTTTTATCTTTATTGTCCATTTACTCTACCTGTCCTCCCTTCCATTTGAACTTGGATTTGTTTATTCTCTAGTTGCCACCTGCTTGAAAAGAAGTCTTTCATTTCTCCATTCGTTTCCTCTACTTTTTTCGGTGGTTCTTTCGTGTTAATTTCAACTGGTTTTACTGTTTCGATTGCATCATTTTTACTACGCTCTTTTTCTTTCAACGTTACAACAACAGATTGAATATCTTTCGCTGACTTTACTTCCGCTGTGCTTTCCGCTGCGACTATTTGTATTTCAGAGACTGACATACCATACTGTTTCTCAAACTCTTTTCCTACTTCTTTTTTCATTTTGGTAGCCATCTCTTCTAAACTATATGCACGTGTTAGAGCTTGTATTTCTTTTTTCTTCGAATCTATTGAATTTTTTACAGATCCTTCTGCTACGTACTTCTCTTCATTAAAATTTGCGATTACTTCATTTACATCTGTTTGCAATAGTTTAAATAGAGGCGTTAAAATTAAAACAACTAATAATAGACTTACAACGAATTTAACGTACTTTTGCAAATTAGAATTTGGAAGAATAAGATGAAGCATTGTCGCTAAGAGTAAAAAAACGATAATATTTCTAATCCACTCTGTAACAAATTGCATACTCTTCACCTCCTACCGCATCATAAGTGTAATATTCCCCGCAGCAATAATAATTGTGATACTTAAAAAGAACATAAACGATACGATAGCTAAGCAAGCAAATACATAAATAATGCTCCGTCCAATGATATCTAAACATTGAATAATTGCTCCGCCGCCAACTGGTTGCAATACTGCTGCTGCGAACTTATAAATAAATGCTATGCAAAAAATTTGAATCGCTGGAAAAGCGACAATTAAACATAGAATGACGAGTCCGATAATTCCGACTGTGTTTTTTAATAATCCCGACGCACTAATAACTGTATCCGCCGCCTCTGTAAACATTCTTCCTACTACGGGAATAAAGTTTCCTGTTACAAATTTAGCTGTTTTCACAGCGATTCCATCAGCAACAGCTGTCGCTGTTCCTTGTACAGATAATACGCCTAAAAAAATCGTTAAAAAGATACCGATAATCCCGACGCTAACGTTTTGGAGAAGCTTGGACAATTTCGTAACTTTATATTGATCACTCATCGTACTTACAATACTTAATATCGTTGCAAGTAATAAAAGTGGTAGAACGATATAATTCATCAAAAGCCCACTCGTATTCATTAAGAAGATGATAATCGGATGAAAAAACGATACGGATACAACACCGCCCCCTGTTGCTATAAGTGCAAGCAAGATTGGCAATAACGCTAATATGAAATCTACCATTGTTTGTATCGTTTCTCTTGCATATGTCATGACGACATAAAAGCTATTTAAAGCGAAAATAATCAGTACCATATATACAACCGCATCGGCTATTTTACTTACACTACTCTTTGAAAATGCCGATTGCAGTGATTGCAATAATGCACTAAAAATTGTGAGCATAATGAGCGTTCCAAGTAGTTTCCCATTTGCAACAAGCTCGTGAAATAAGTACTTTAATAAACCTAGCATCCACTCTTTTATAGAAATTTCTTTTTCTCCCTTTACAAACTCCATAAAGCTACCTTTTTGACTCTCTGGTAAGTAACCTCCATATTTTGTAACAAGCCCGTCCCAAAATTGCTTCACATCTTCAATTCCGAGCTTATCCAATTGTTGATCAACGACGTTTGTCTCTACAGGAGAAGCTTGTACAACAACCGGTAAAGAAAAGAAAAGGAAGCAAGCAAATAGCAGCTTAGCTCCAAACCCCCTCAACATTCACTCCCCCTTATCCCGTCGGTAAAAATCCGAGAATAGTTTCAATTACAACCGTCAAAATAGGGATCGCCATAACGAGAATTAAAATCTTTCCAGCTAATTCAATTTTCGAAGCGATTGCCCCCTGCCCTGCATCCTTTGTAATTTGCGCTCCAAACTCAGCGATATAAGCAATCCCAATAATTTTTAGCAACGTTTCTACATATACGTTGCTAACTTTCGCTTCACTCGCTACTCTCTCAATCATTTGTAAAATAGCGTGAATTTGATCAATTAAAAGAAGGAACATTACGCTACCTACGAACACAATAAATAATGACGTAATGCTAGATTTATGCTGATTCAATACAGCTGCTAAAAACGTAGCAACGAGGCCTAATCCGACAATTTGTATAATTTCGATTCGAACCGCCCCCTTTACTGGAAGAGAAAGACACTTTTAATCTTGTCGAATAGTGTATTAATTAAAAATGCGACATGAAATAAAATAACGACAAAACCGACGAGGATAACCCAATTTGCAATATCCTCACGCTTTAATTCTTTTAGTACAGTATGAATGAAAGCTAAAACAATGCCGATTCCGGCGATTTGAAATATTAATCCAACATCAATGGACATCGCCTTTCTCCCCCCTATAGCAGTAAAATTACGATAAGTAGCCCCGCTAGTACTCCTAAGCTCTTAATCATCTTTTCATATTGCAGTTGTAATGCTTTCGCTTCTTCTTCTTCTCTCTCTAAATGTGTAATACATAAGCGAATATGTTTTTGTTGTGATTCACGATCATGTTGTCCGAGCGTTTCACCAAATTGCTGCAAAATCTCATACTCCGTTTGTTGAAATGCTGTTAGCTTCCAATTTTCTTTCAAACTATCTATCCAAGCTTCTCTAACTGTTTGTTCTCCACTTTCTAGCCTGCTAGCGAAACTTTGAAATATCCAATTTAACGGCTTCGGCATTTGTTTCACTAATCGCTCAGCGGCTTCAGACAACGGTGTATGCCCATACATAATTTCTGCCTCTAATGATTGCAGTGCCGCTTTTAATAATCTAAGTTGCCTCGGTCTCTCACTGTATCTTTTGGCGTATGAAAACCCGAAAAAGGTGCTGACCGCAACGATTAACACTGCACCAAATATTTTCACCATACGCTCTCAGCCTTTCTATGAGGTAATACCGGTTTTCCATATTTATCTTTCACTTGCATAACTGTTCCTGGCCCTCTTGCTTTTGACAATTCCACAAACCTATCAAAAATGCCGAGCTCTAGCACTGCCTTTAATGATGGGCGTTTCACAACATCATCATAGGAAAATCCATGTGCACTTATAAAAAGCTGAACCCCTGCATGTACAGCCTCCATAATTGCTTCACTATCTTCTTTACGCCCAATTTCATCCACAATTAATATATCTGGGCTCATAGAACGGATCATCATCATCATTCCTTCAGCTTTTGGACATGCATCTAACACATCTACTCGTGTGCCAAAGTCATATTGCGGGATGCCTTTCACACAGCCAGCAATTTCTGACCGTTCATCAACAATCCCGACTTTACAAGAAGGAATTTTCGAGGTACTTACACCTTGACTCATGCAACGCGCTACATCTCTTAAAAGTGTTGTTTTCCCCGTTTGTGGCGGGCCAATTACCATCGTGTTTAACCATCGTGATTCATACAAATACGGTAAAAGCGGTTCAGCAATTCCTATTTTTTGACGAGCAATACGAATATTAAAAGAAGAGACATCTCGAATCATTTTCACTGTGCTTTTTTCTGTAATGACTTTTCCTGCTAAGCCAATTCTATGCCCACCTCGAAGTGTTACATACCCACGCTTTAATTCTTCTTCCATCGTATAAATTGAGAAGTGACTTAACTTATTCAATAAGTAAATAGCATCATCTGCTGTAACGACATAGTCATAAAAAAACACTTCACCATGAGCAATACACTCTAGCGGTCTTCCAATTCGAACACGGATTTCCTCTAGAGCATCGTACTGCTTACAACTTTCCACTAACTGCTTCATCGTTTTCGGTAAAACTTCTAATACTTCTTTCATCAGCTTCGCCCCACTATACTCGACTTACTTATTTCAACAACGCGATAAAAATGCAGCCAATTCCAAGCGTTAAAAAAAAGAGTTTCAAGAAAGAAATCTCGCTTGCCACACTCGCTATACCTATTGTCATTGTTAAAATTAATACGGTCGGTCCAACAAACGCCAACATACTATTTATAAACAATGCTTTCTTTGCATCATTCACATAGAGCATAAGCAAAGCAGCAAATATTTCCGCACTACCTGAAAATAATCGAAGCGCTCCCATAACAAGCACGGATGTTTCCATTGCCGCTAGCCACTGTTTCATTCTCCCACCCTCTCCCATAACGGTTACTAGTGCGTATGCTAAAAAAGAATATATTTGTACAACCATATGCAGAGGTTGTCTATTTCAGAATTAAAAACATAATTTTTCTCTACCGTCTATAATAATTTGAATATTCTTAATAATTATGGTATTTTATGGTATATTTATTGAAAAGGAGGGAAAATGATGCAACGAGTTACTTTATTACCACTCGATTTCCGTTATGCAAATGCGATTTTCAAGCTATCAAGTGATCCACATGTAAAAAACGCATTAGGAATAAAAGTAGAAACAATCGAAGACACGAAAGCATTCCTTCTTTTCGCCATAGAAGAAGAACGCCAAAAGAAGTCTTTATCGAGAGTGATTGTAAATGAAGAGAATGAAATAATTGGTCTCACCACACTTAAACATATTAATTACGAGAAGAAACAATCTCACATTGGTAGTTGGCTCGGCTATCCGTACTGGGGAAAAGGATATAATGAGGCTGCTAAAAAAGAAATTTTTAAGATTGCTTTTTTAGACTTACAACTTTCCTACGTATTTGCTGGTGCTAAAACGAATAATATTCGCTCGTTAAAAGCACAAGAAAAACTCCCTTATATTTCATTGCATGTGGAAGATACGTTCCCTGATGAACATTCTGCCTTAGAGAATGAAGTAAAATCTTCTTGTGTACTACATGCTGTGTCACGTGAGGACTTTCTCAATTGGCTAGACCTACAAAAGGAGGAGGAAAAATATGAAGATATTGAAAATTAGTTTAACCGTTGTAGTAGAAGTAGCTCTTATTTATCTTTTTTCATTATTGGTCGGTTGGTCATTTATGGAGGCCTTTTTTCTTGGTAGTTTAGCGATATTTGCAATTACGTGGTTCATTATTATGAGTAATCATAGAAACAACATTACGGATCACGCAATAAGTAAAACATTAACTGGCGTTGAGACTGGCGAGATAAAACCATTTCAAATTGTTTTGACTCCATATATTATGGGCACCCTTTCACTTGTCTTAGTTAGTTTTGTTATACCAGCGATTTATTATTTGCCCTATTTTCTATAAAAAAAGCACTCGTGATAATCACGAGTGCTTTTCTACTATGCGCGAGAAACGTATTTACCTTCACCAGTGTTGATGATAAGTGTTTCGCCTTCGTTAATGAAGATTGGTACTTGTACAACAAGGCCAGTTTCTAATGTAGCTGGTTTTGTTACGTTAGAAGCAGTATCACCTTTAATACCTGGCTCTGTTTCTGTAACTTGTAATTCAACTGTGTTTGGAAGTTCAACACCAAGTACTTCGCCTTGGTAAGTCATAATAGATACTTCCATGTTTTCTTTTAGGAATTTAAGCTCGCGCTCGATTTGTTTTTCACCAAGTTCGATTTGCTCATAAGTTCCGTTATCCATAAATACGTGAGACTCACCGCTTGCGTATAAGTATTGCATACGACGGTTTTCGATGTGTGCTTTTTCCACTTTCTCACCAGCACGGAACGTTTTCTCTTGAACAGAACCTGTGCGAAGGTTACGTAGTTTAGAACGAACGAATGCAGCACCTTTACCTGGCTTTACGTGTTGGAAATCAAGTACTTGCCAAAGGCCATTATCCACTGCAATTGTTAAACCTGTACGAAAATCGTTTACTGAAATCATGTAAAAAAATCCTCCTGTGTATTACAAAATAATAAGTTCTTTTGGTGATTTCGTAATTACTTCATTACCTTCACTTGTCACAATGATATCATCTTCAATACGTACGCCGCCAATACCTGGAATATAAATACCTGGCTCTACTGTTACAGCCATACCTGGTTCAAGCACTGTATCAGAACGGAATGCTAAACCTGGTGCTTCATGGATTTCAAGACCGATTCCATGACCAGTAGAATGTCCGAAGTATTCACCGTATCCTTTTTCCGTTATGTAATCACGCGTTAACGCATCCGCTTCACGGCCAGTTAAACCAGCTTTAATACCGTTCACACCACGTAATTGTGCTTCTAAAACGATATTATAAATTTCTTTCAATTTATCAGATGGTTCACCAACTGCAATCGTACGAGTAATATCAGAGCAATATCCTTTGTAATAAGCGCCGAAGTCTAATGTAACGAAATCTCCTGTTTCTATCACTTTTTCAGATGCCACGCCGTGCGGTAATGCCGAACGAAGACCTGAAGCAACGATAATATCAAACGAAGAAGATGTTGCTCCTTGTTTTCTCATGAAAAATTCAAGTTCATTTGACACTTCAATTTCAGATACTCCCGGGCGAATGAATGATAGAATATGTTCAAAGGCAGCATCTGCAATCTGTGCAGCTTCCTTTAATATCTTAATCTCTGAATCAGTCTTTATCAAGCGTAACTTTTCTACAAGCCCAGAAGTTGGGATAAATTCAGCATCAATCGCTTCTTTATGAGCTGAATAAGAACTATATGTAAGAGTATCTTGCTCAAAGCCAAGCTTTTGAATTCCTAATTTTTTCACTTGCTTTGCAACTTCATCAATAATTAATCCTGCATGCTGTACAATTTCGTATCCAACCGCTTGTTTAGTAGCTTGCTCTACGTAACGGAAATCTGTAATAAATTGAGCGCGGTTTTTCGAAATGAGTACAACACCAGCTGTTCCTGTGAAGTTAGCCATATATCTACGACTATGTTCATTTGTTAACAAAATACCGTCAATACCAGCCTCATCAAATGCACTTCTTAATCTTTCGATTTTCTCCATTACTTTATGCCTCCCTCAATTTCTCCATTAATGCAAATAACGCTAACTTATAGCCATAAAAACCAAATCCAACAATTTGTCCCGCACAAACAGCTGCCGTCACAGATTCGTGACGGAACGACTCACGCTGATGAATGTTAGAAATATGTACTTCAATAACAGGAATCGAAATGCTTGCAATTGCATCTCGAATCGCATAGCTATAATGCGTAAATGCTCCAGGATTTAAAATGATCCCTTCATATATATCTTCCGCCTCATGAATACGATCGATAATCGCACCTTCATGATTCGATTGGAAACATTCTAACTCCACTCCCATTGTTTCTGCTTCTTGCTTCATATCTGCTTCAAGTGTCGCTAGCGTGCCCTTTCCATATACATTTACCTCCCTGACACCGAGGCGATTTAGGTTAGGACCGTTTACGAGGAGTACCTTTTTCATATGTTTAAAACTCCTTAATATTAAATATCTATATAACATTTTAACATAGGAGTTACTTATTTGAATAGTTTGTCTTCTCTCCTCCTTCTCGCCCAGCTTTATTTGTATTTACTGCATAGGAAACAGAGTATGCTATAAACACACCATACAATATAAAAATGCATATCGTCGTCACAATTGTTTCTTTCGGTAAATGGAGTGCACTTTTAATAGCAGGCGCTATTAACCCCACTCCGAAAAATAGTAACGCCCACCAAAATAGACCATAAATCATCCCTGGAAGAACTCCTTCAAACTTTGCCAAAAACGCTTTATACAAAAAGGCAATTAAAATCGAAAGTAGTCCCATACAAACAATTCCTGACACATTTCCCCATACCCCTTCTTTCCAACTTCCAAAGGCAAATGGTAATAATAAATAGTTCGGTCCCGCTTCTGTAAATGAAAATATATGAAGGAAATACCATATCCCTCCCCAAAACAGTCCACCAAATAAACCAATTTGTACAAAATTCCTTGTTCCTAATTGTTCTTGACTCACATCGACACCTCCGCTCAATAGTATGCCCGAAACTATTTTGAACCATGTTTAAATACTGCGAAATTTGTCTATAAAAAGAATAAGAAATGTCCGACTCTCGTAACATTTTTCCTTGTCATCTACTTGTATTTGTCGATAAAATAAAGGAAACTCGGTGATTGTCTTATTTCAAAACGACAGAACCCAGTATGACAATTGCCTCTTTTTCTACATAAGAGAGAAACAAATACAGGTTGGTGTTAACATGGCAGAAGAGTCAAAACAAATATATGGCGGGCAAGCAGTCATAGAAGGAGTTATGTTTGGCGGTAGAGAATATACTGTTACAGCGGTTCGTCGTAAAGATAAATCGATTGAATTTTATCGATTACCACGCGTTCGTAATAAAGCATTATCTATCCTGAAAAAAATTCCATTTTTACGAGGGATTGCCGCTATTGTGGATGCAAGCGCGAACGGGGCAAAACATTTAAACTTTGCTTCAGAACGATTTGATGTTCACCCAGAAGAAGATGAACAAATTGCAAATAAAAAAGAAGAACAATCGAAGTTAACGATGGTATTAGGAGTTGCAGCAGTTGGCGTTTTATCTTTCATATTCGGTAAAGTCATTTTCACAGCAGTTCCTGCATTACTAGCTGAATTAACGAGACCGATTTTCCCATCTCATACAGGGCAAATCATTGTCGAAAGTGTCATTAAGCTCATGCTATTATTGAGCTATATATACTTTATTTCTTTAACGCCACTCATTAAGCGGGTATTTCAGTACCATGGTGCGGAGCATAAAGTCATTAATGCCTATGAGAATAATCTTTCATTGACTGTAGAAAATGTTCAAAAACAAACTCGCCTTCATTATCGTTGTGGCAGTAGCTTCATTATATTTACAGTCATTATTGGAATGTTTGTTTATTTCCTTGTCCCTACAGATCCACTTTGGGCCAGAGTGGTAAACCGAATTTTATTAATTCCAGTCGTTCTCGGCATTTCTTTTGAAGTGTTACAATTTACGAATCGATTACGCGATATTCCAGTATTACGCATACTTGGATATCCCGGATTATGGCTACAACTATTAACAACGAAAGAACCAACAGATGATCAAGTGGAAGTAGCCATTGCATCGTTTGAAGAATTATTACGTTTAGAAAACAAACAATAATTATTTAAAAATGGTGTTCAACTCCTTTCCTCATCGTTAATATACTAATTTTAATATATGTTTTTAGGAGGTGTTCCTTATGAACGGTCGTTCGTTTACTTTCGCTATATTTGTGCTTATTATCGGATTAGCAATATTCGGCCTTGTTTCATCTGTCATTACAGATCCAATGGGAGTGTTAAGAAATATTGGTATCATGTTGGCTGTCGTTGGTATCTTTTATTTACTCTACAAAATGTTTACAAACTCTAGCGGTTCAGCAAATTCGCAAAGCTCATATAAGCGTGCTGCAAAACAATCGAGCCGCAAACACGGGAAACAAAACGTAGCACCCCTAAGCAATTCTTTCTTTAAATCAAACGCTTCTAATGACAAAGGGAAAAAAGGGAATCTTTCTTCTTTAAAGCGAAAAAGAAAACAATCTCATTTAACTGTCATTGAAGGTAAAAAAAACAAAAAGAAAGACCGTGCTTCCTTTTAGGAAATACGGTCTTTCTTTATATTTTGCAGTACTTCTTTCAAGCTTTTATCTTTCATACTTTCAATTCGAAGATGATGATTTGCAAATGGTAAATTACGTGTCACATCATTAGGTACAACGACGCACGTTAACCCTGCTGCAATCACTGCTTTCAATCCGTTTAACGAGTCTTCAAATACAACAGCCTCAGACGGATCAATCCCTAAATCTTCTATCGCAATTTGATAAAGTGCTGGATCTGGTTTTACCTTTTCAACATCTTCTCTCGTTTTAATAACTTCAAAATAATCTCGAATTTGTAGCTCTTCTAAAAAAGGAATCACCCATTCTCTAGATGAACTAGATGCTAACGCGATTTTTAATCCCATTTCTTTCGCTTCTTGTAAGTATTCTTTTACCCCGTCACGAGCTTCTGGTGTTTTCATTTTTTCTTTATGTAAAATTTTCACTTTTTCTTTTAATGCATGCTTGTTAAACTTCTCTTTTAATTGCTCATTTAAATATGCATACAGTACATCATCTGTCGTTCCAATACACTTTGCAAATTCTTCTAAAGGTAACTCCTCACCGTACTCACGAACGGCGTCTCTGAAAGAGTGAAACCATATTGTTTCTGTGTCCACAATTAATCCATCAAAATCAAAAATAATTGCTTTCATAATTCTCCCATCCTTTTCGATTGAAATAAAAAAGGAAACGACTTACGTTCCCCTTAATTACTTTTCTCTTCATTTGCTTTTTGAACGCCACGAAGTGTTTCCACTCGAACCTCATCTTGTTCAAAGTATTGCACTAAATCACCAATGCGATCAATTGCTTCCCAGCTTAAATGATGTTCAATTCCTTCTACATCATTGTAAATCTTACTTTCATCCACACCGATAATACGCATAAATTGCTCTAACAATTCATGACGATATACGAGACGTTCTCCGATTTTTTTACCTTTTGATGTTAATACAAGCCCTCTATATTTTTCATAAATTAGATATTCATCTTTGTCTAATTTTTGCACCATTTTTGTTACAGAGGATGGATGTACACTAAGCGCTTCAGCAATATCAGATACGCGGGCATAACCCTTTTCATCAATCAACAAATAAATTTGTTCAATATAATCTTCCATACTAGGGGTAGGCATCGGTTTCCTCCATCCAATTTCATTTTGCTCATTCCGTACGAAGCAATCAATAAAATGATACACCAGAAAGAATAACGTGACAAGTTGAAAACAAGCCTAAATATATAAAACAAAAAGAATCTGTATTTGCATACAGACTCCTCTTAAGTGAAGTATTGTATTTCTGCATCAGGAAAAAACTCATGTATATAACCTCTTATTGTTTCTTCTAATACTGCTGCGTCATCTTTTTTATATACGTATTTCCCAATGCCGTACCGTCCCCATTTATATTTTCGCTTCTCTTCATCCATTTCAAGCTTTGTATTCGGATAACGCTCTTGTATGACCTTTTTTGCAGGTTTTGTAAAGCGATGTTGAATTAATTCAAATGTTAAATTCGGTATCGACAAATCTTTTAATGCATTATACAGTCGCTCAAATAGTTCACGATATCCTTCTTCCCATCCTTCATGCATATAAAGCGGCGCAACTATAAAACCAAGTGGATAACCCGCGCCTGCTACTTTACGAGCCGCTTCAATTCGTTCTTCAAACGGTGACGTCCCTGGCTCAAAATTTTTAATTACATACCGTGAATTAATACTAAACCTGAAACGAGTTTTCCCGTTATGTTTTGCATCTAACAAATGATCAACGTGCGAATATTTCGTAACGAAACGTAAACGCCCATGCTCACTTTCTCCAATGAATTCGATCGCGCGCTTTAATGCATGTGTTAAATGATCGATCCCAACGATATCTGATGTACAAGCAGCTTCAAACCTTGTTATTTCAGGTGCTCTTTCATCCATATATTGCTGTGCCTTCTCAAATATTTCATCAAGATTCACATACACGCGAACGTAAGGCTTACTCCCAAGTGTCGTTTGCAAGTAACAATAATGACAATGTCCCATACATCCTGTTGCGAGCGGAATTGCATATTCAGCTGACGGCTTTGACGTATCAAACTTTAATGTCTTCCTCACCCCAACGACAAGCGTTGCCTTTGCATTACGATACTTTTGCAAATCATTTTCACCCGGCAAATTTCTAATTTGATTATGGGATGTCGTTTCACGAATCTCTAGTCCCATCTTCGTAAACTTCTCATACAGCTCTTTTCCAAGTGGATATTCCAGTGCCTTCGGTTCAAAGTAAACGAGTTTTGGCATAAATGGTTTCATATGCTTCCCTCCTCTCGTTAGTATGGGAAACGATGAAAAATTAACACGCATTAAAGTTTTCCACTTCAGTAACTTGCGTTGCAAGTTACTGAATGTTATAATTTGGATAACAGCTACCTTGCACAGCAAGTTACCTGAGTAAAAGGTGGTGAAATCATGCACAGCCAAATGTTAAAAGGTGTGCTCGAAGGTTGCATCCTATACATCATTTCACAAGAAGAAGTGTACGGATATGAACTGAGTACAAAATTAAATAAACACGGATTTACATTCGTAAGTGAAGGAAGCATATATCCGTTATTGTTACGTATGCAAAAAGAGAAATTGATTGAAGGAACATTAAAAGCCTCCTCACTTGGCCCAAAGAGAAAATATTATCACGTAACGGATAAAGGATTAGAACAGCTTGAAGAATTTAAACAAAGTTGGGGAATGGTTTCAACAACGGTGAACAATTTATTACAGGGGGAGTGATGAGGATGGAAGCGAAAGATTTAATCGAACTAAATAACCAAAAGCGTAAATTATTAACTACAGAAAATGAAAACGCCTATAGCGACATGTTAATATACATCCGCTTAGCTAAAGTGCCAGAATACCATGCGGAAGAATTGCTAATTGAAATTCTAGATCACCTTATTGAAGGGCAGCAAGAAGAAAAAAATGCTTATGATATGTTCGGCGATGACTTACAGGCATACTGCGATGAACTAATTGCTGCCCTACCTAAGCCAAGTTTATGGGAACAATTATCGATTCCTTTATTTATAACTAGTTATTTATTAGCAATATATTTTGCTGTTTCTTCCGTAATTGCATTGGTATTTCCCTTATTTTCAAATGAAGCACGTTTTAAATTTGTACACATCGATTTCATTTATCTGCTTGCATTTATATTGTCCGTACATCTTATGATACGTTTTGTTTTCGATTTTATAAATACTGATTTATTTAAAAATAAAACAACTATTTGGAGGCATATTGGAGGATTTTTCATACGCCATAGCCTATGGATACTATTAATCGGTATTTCCTTTTTATTTATTAAACAGCCCTATACTACATTACAAATCTCACCTTGGATTGGCGCTTTACTGGCTATCTCTTGCTATGCACTATACAAAATCTTCTTCAAAAGAGAATATTTAGACTTTAAAAAGGAGTAACGATACGATGACCGAAAAAGAAATGGTTCAGTTAAACAATGAAAAAAGAAAGTTATTAACAGCTGAAAACGAAGCTGCTTATGGTGATATGCTTATTTATTTACGCCTTACTAGCGTTCCACAAAAACAAATGGAAGAATTACTTTTAGAAATATTGGATCATCTTTTAGAAGCGCAAGAAGACGGTAAAACTGCACATGACATTTTCGGAGAAGATTTAAAAGCGTACTGCGATGAATTAATTAAGTCTTCGGAACATCAAAATCCTTTCCAACAAGCTGCCGTTATTGGGTTTGCAGTTAGTTTATTATTATCTGTTCAAATTGGATACGATACATTCACTACTCTTATACAAAAATTATTTTCAAATACAAACACTTCAGGAATCCCATTTAGTATTCCTGGAACAATATTATCTGCTATTGTTTTAGCAATTGGCGCTTTCATAACTTTTTCTTTATTTAGACGTTTTTCTTTTACAATAATGGTTTCCTGGAAACAAAAAGTACTCCTCTTATTATCAGTATTTATACCTTTTATCTTATCAGTTTTTTCAAACGTATTTTTCAAAACACGCCCATACTTATTTTATAATTTGTCTATTTTGCAAGGTGCCCTTGTTACACTTTCTTTTTATATTTTATACAAATTTTTATATAAAACATCTAAATTTTAACAGCCCTTCAAAAGGCTGTTTTTCTTCTGTCTAATTTTACAAATTGAAAAATTTCATAAAGAAAATAAGAAAAATGCAAAATAATTAAAGTTAATTGTTGACGTGATGCTTTTATTATCGGTATCATAAATCTTCGTGAGCAATTATTTTTCGTTATACGATTTTTTTATTATTACTGAATTTTTGAGAGGAGAAATTAGATGTCAGTTAAGAAGAAAACGCAAGTACGCACCGGCAAAATGGTACGTGAACTAATGTTAGCAGACGAAGATGTAAGTGCTTCGCTAATTATGGTATATAGTGAAAACGGTGTAAACGCAGAAATTAAAATCGAGGGCTTAACGCCGAAATGTAACGAAGAATTATTTTTGAGCGGAAACGTGGATTGGAACAAGAGTGTTATTTATAAAATTGTTGATTTCACTGGAAACGCTGAAGTTGGTAAAGTTACATTAACAGCGATGAACAAAAATAATGTTTCTCTAGAAATAGAACGCGTTATGTGGAGTAAAGAAAATAAAGAGGCTGCTGAACAAGAAGAAACAGTTGTAGAAGCTACTCCGAAAAAAGAAGTAATTGTAGAAGCTCCAAAAGCAGTTACACCTGCTCCAAAGACTGTTACACGTGTGGAAACACCTGCTACAGCACCAACACCTAAGCCTACTCCGGCACCGACACCGAAGCCAGTAAGTGTAGAAGCAGCTGTAGAATTATCTACTCCAGCACCTGTGAAACGAGAAGTACCAACTCCGGTTACAAAGCAAGAGACAGCACCGGTCGCGCCTGCAAAACCGAAGCAACCTGCTTTGACTGAAACAAATTCAAAACTACAAGAAAATTATGTGAAACTCGTGAAAAAGACAATTGAAGTTTGTCAAGATTACGAGCTTGGCATCGACATAGATGATTCTATTGAAGGCTTAAAAGAAGAACTACAAAGCCAAGGTATTAGCGTTACATTTGACAAAGAAATTATGGACGTTGTCAATCGCCTTCGTTCTTTACAAGATAAAGGAATCAAAGTAGAAAAAGTACTTAATTTACTATAAAAAAATAAGAGGCGGCAATTGCCACCTCTTATTTTTTATAATTCCATTCTTTACTTTCATACTTTTCTTTTGCTAACGTTTGCACTTCATGTAATTGTTCTTCTGTTAATTCATACGGAACAAGCTCTACATCTAATCCTTTTTCAAACCCAACCTCAAACGCTTTAATTAACTGCTCGATTGTAAACGTACGGTCTGTTAATTCATTAATTGCTACCGCTTTAGAAGAGAACATACTCTTCATGCGTTCTTTCACACGTTCATTCGGGAATAAAAACAGATCATACAACTCATCTAAATCTATTTCTAATGGAATCGACCCGTGCTGTAAAATAACACCTTTTTGACGTGTTTGCGCACTACCTGCGATTTTTCTTCCTTCTACTACAATTTCATACCAAGACGGTGCATCAAAACATACGCCTGAGCGTGGATTTTTCAAATTTTCACGATCTGCTTCTGTTTTTGGAACTGCATAATACGCTTCTAACCCTAATGCTTTAAAACCATCTAATAAACCTTGCGAAATAACACGATACGCTTCTGTAACTGTTTTTGGCATATTTGGATGATCTTCAGACACAATAACACTGTACGTTAATTCTTTATCATGTAGTACCCCCCTGCCGCCTGTTTGACGACGAACGAATCCATATTTCTTTTCGTTAACTACATCCATATTAATATCTTTTTCAACGCGCTGGAAATACCCGACTGTTAATGTTGGTACTTCCCATTCATAAAAGCGAATAGTTGGTGGCATTTTCTTTTCACTTTGCCAATTTAATAAACATTCATCTAACGCCATATTAAATGCCGGTGAACATTGACCAGAGTTAATATAACACCATTTTTCTTTTCCCATCCTGCACCTCATATAACCAATTATTTTTCACATTCTCTAGTCTACCAAATTCGACAAAATTTGTGAAAGAATACGAAATTTCTTCTTATATACAAATGAATCTGTTGCATAAATACATATGGGCATTATAATATTGAAAGTAGGATAAGAAAAAAGGGAGCGATAGAATCGTGTCAACAACTTGGATTATTTTATTAGCCGTAATCGTAGCGTTCATCGGTTACACTGTATGGATGTATTTCTATCAGAAGAAATTAATTACAACACTTTCAGAAGAAGAGTTTCGCGCTGGCTACCGTAAAGCACAGCTTATCGATATTCGCGAAGCAGACGAATATACTGCAGGGCATATTTTAGGCGCACGTAACATTCCGTTATCACAAATTCGCCTTCGTCATAAAGAACTTCGTAAAGATCAACCAGTTTACTTATACTGCCAAAGCGGATTCCGTACTGGTCGTGCGGCTCAATACTTAAAGAAACAAGGCTACAAAGATTTCTACCAATTACAAGGTGGATTCAAAACGTGGACTGGAAAAATTAAAAAGAAATAATAACATACAAAAACTAGCTGAATGATTCAGCTAGTTTTTCATTTGAAAACTTTCCACGTTATTCTCACACATTTTGACAAAACTTCTTTTATAAACGCAAAAAAGACCCCTATCATTCTCACGCCCGAATAAAAAGGTTACGCGAATAACAGAAGTCCTATTTATAACATAGTTTGTGAAAAGCTTTTCAGGTCAAGATTTTTTCATTCTTATTATTTTCCCTTTATAATAAGGAGAGAGGTGATACATATGGCCAATATAAAACAAATTGCAAAAACCGCTGGTGTATCCGTATCAACTGTTTCCCGCGTCCTAAATAATCACCCTTACGTAAAAGAAGAAAAACGTAAGCGTGTTCTAGATGCTGTTGAAGAATTGAACTATGCGAAAAATATAAATGCTATTCATTTAATAAAGGGAAAAACATATACAATCGGTGTTATGCTCCCTTTCATTAACCTTCCATACTTCAGTACCATTATTGAAGGTATCGGCAACGAAGCGTTAGCAGCTGGATATCACATTAATTTATGTCAAACGAATTACGATAGTATCGAAGAAATTCGTGTTCTTGAAATGATGAAAATGAAACAATTCGACGGGATGATTATTTGCTCTCGAACGAGTTCATGGGAACAAATTGAACCTTTCGCAAAATTTGCTCCTATTATTTCATGCGAAAAAATGAAGCACCCCCTTATTTCATCTGTCTACGTGGATCATTATGAAGGTTTCCGTCTCGGCACCGCCTATTTACTCAATAAAGGACATGAAAAAATCGGGATTTGTTTAGCAAGAAAAACAAGTGTAAATTCCATGGAACGTGAAAAAGCGTTTGCTGATACACTTCGTAACGAAGGCAAAACGTTACATCCCGAATGGATTTTTTATCAATGCTATACAATGCAAGACGGTGCACAAATACTCCATCGTATTTTAAACATGAAAAATCGTCCAACTGCTATTTTTACAGCGAACGATCAAGTTGCAGCTGGTTTATTAACAGAGGCTCGCAAGCAAGGTCTTCGAATACCCGAAGACCTTGCTATCCTCGGATTTGATAATCATGAAATTTCAAAGGCGTTAGAAATTTCAACAATTGAACATCCCGGTCTCGAAATGGGCTCACATGCGTTTTCTTTATTCCATAAACAAATCCAAAGCGAGCAAATTATCGGGAACGCAAAAGAGCTTTCATTCCATTTAATTGAACGAGATACTGTCTAATAAGAGCGTTACCTATAGCGCTCTTTTTCAGCTCTTCACCTATTGACTTTATATTTTTACTTGCATATAATGAACCTAACGAACGGTAGGTAGGGGATGAAAATGACAGCAAACCGCATTAAAGCTGTAGCACTTTCTCATTTCGCACGCTACGGCTACGAAGGAACTTCATTAGCAAATATTGCTCAAGAAGTCGGGATTAAAAAACCATCAATTTACGCACACTTTAAAGGAAAAGAAGAGCTGTATTTTACATGCTTAGAATCCGCTCTTCAAAAAGATTTACAGAGCTTCACAGGCGATATCGAAAAGTTTTCCAATTCGTCTACTGAAGAATTGCTCTTACAGCTACTAAAGGGCTATGCAAAACGATTTGGTGAAAGTGAAGAATCAATGTTTTGGTTACGCACTTCTTATTTTCCGCCTGATGCATTTCGCGAACAAATTATTAATAAAGCAAATGTACACATTGAAAACGTCGGAAAACTTTTATTCCCTGTATTTAAAAGAGCAAGCGAACAAGATGAGTTGCATAACATTGAAGTAAAAGACGCCTTAGAGGCTTTTCTATGCTTACTTGACGGTCTTATGGTTGAACTACTATACGCAGGTTTAAATCGTTTTGAGACACGTTTAGACGCTTCTTGGAAAGTATTTTGGCGTGGACTTTCAAACTGACGGATTGCTCCTTTGCAATGCGTCGTTTTTAAGCCCTTTACCTAACGACTGGTAGGAAGGAGAAATGACATATGGCATGGATTTATGTAATCTTAGCTGGTATTATTGAAATCTTTTGGGTAATTGGATTAAAACACGCGGAGGCTCCACTTGAATGGGCTGGTGTTGCGTTATTAATTACAATCAGTTTCATCTTATTATTTAGAGCTTATAAAGATTTACCTGTTGGTACTGTATACGCAGTCTTCACTGGAATTGGAGCTGGTGGAATCGTTCTTACAGAAATTTTCGTTTTCGGAGAGCCATTCTCTATCGTAAAAGTATTATTAATTGGTTTAATCTTCTTCGGCGTAATTGGTTTAAAACGAGTAACAGAAGAAAAAGAAGCGAAGGAGGCCGCATAAAATGGCTTGGGTATTTTTAATTCTAGCTGGTATTTGTGAAATTATTGGTGTACTCTTTATGAAAGTAGCCACTGAAAAGAAAGGCTGGGCACCAAAAGTTATTTTAATCGCTAACTTCGGCGTAAGCTTCTTCTTCTTATCCCTAGCGATGAACACATTACCGATGGGAACTGCTTACGCGATTTGGACTGGAATCGGAACTGCCGGAAGTGCACTTCTAGGCATCCTTATTTTCCGCGAATCAGCGGATTGGCGTCGTCTTGCTTTCTTAAGCTGCATTCTATGCGGCGCTGTTGGCTTAAAACTATTAAGCTAACGTGAGGTGAATGTCATGTGGAAAGAAAAAGGGAAGCAACTGTTAGCATGGATCACGCTTAGTATCGTCGTTCTATTACAAATCAGTTTTCACATAATAGAATCATTGTTTCATAAAATAGTATCCATTCTCACATTCCTTCCTAACATGACACTTGAAATAATATCAATCGTTTGGTCCATTATTGCCTCCATTGCACTTGTCATTATATGGAGTATCGCCAAGCTATGGAATAAGTTATTTAAAAAGGACAGTTCTTCTGAAAAAGAGTAACTGTCCTTTTTTATATTCATTCAGACTTTCTGTAGAAGTTTGATGTGATAAGACAAAATAGACCAACTATGACAATACTTATACCAACCCCTTTATGCAAACTAGGAAATAACGGTGGTATATCTGAATAAACATTTGCTAATATGAGACCGATTGAAACGAAAAATACCCCTATTCTATATAACCATTTTCTTTTGTTCATCATTCTCCCCTCCTAAAATGTTTCATACACTCCTTTCTTTTGGACATACTACCTAAAAAAGGAGTGAATAATATGCAAAATTCCGTACATAAGCAGATCCTATTTTTATTTTTCCTCTTTCTCATTCTCGTTATCGTTTTCAGCTTTATATTACATACTCCGAAAGATGTTGTACCGAGTAATCTCTCTGTTTATAAACTTTTACTTTCCTATTGTCGTTATTGAAGAAGGTGCCTTTTATAGGGCACCTTTTAAAATTCTTTCTTCTCATACAATTTCACTGAAACGAAGATAGATACTATGAACATGCATATGGAACTAATGAATAACACGTTATTATATAGTTGAATTTGTTCCAAGTTGATTTGAAACAAAGCTTCTAAAACAACTATCGGTGCCATGAATATTACTATCGTAATAAAAATAGTTTTCTTATACCCTAACCAAAAGGATATTGGTAGAACAAAACTTAAATACACTAAAATAAAGCTAATACTAGCAACCATTGTCGTTTCAATAAATTCAAATAGGTTAACCCCATTCTTCATTCCCATCGTAAAACAACCGACCGTTACGCTTATAAAAAGAATAATAATTGCTACTATATATTTCGCATACACAATTTGTTTTTTTAATATTGGTAAACTATTTACTATGACTTCACTCTCATTTTTACTATCTGCTTCAAATGTTTTTACTGTTGCTCCAATTGTAATAATTACGGACATAATTATGAACAGATTTTCCGTATCTGTTAAGGCCATATAAAAGAAAACAGGATACAGTATGTACCAAATTAAAAACTTCCATTGAATGATAAAATCTTTTAAAATTAGTTGTTTCAACGCTATTTTCCTCCTCTCACAGATCACGTTCATTGTACAAATGAATTGAGAAAAACATGGACATAACATACAAAAGAATGAGCCCTGCTATAAAACAAATATTTACGACTAGACTCGTGCTCCAAGCGTTCTCTACATCTAACCAGACGTTACTGACAATCAGTCCACTTAAATACCCCAATACAAGTCCGGCGAACGGAGCAATTTGTTTGGCACTGCTATATCCTACTGAGAATTCAATCGGAAGTACAATTATGCTACAAACAACCCCACCTGTTATACCACCGAGAATTTGTCCCCACAGCATAAATCCAGTCATATGTTCATTTTGTAACTGTATGAAACCAACCACTAGTGAGAACCATCCACCTAGAGCAACTAAAACACTTACAAATATGTATTTCCCTATTACAATATCTTTACGCTCAAACGGTAAACTATTTACTATCGTTTCACTTTTATTTTTCCCCTCATAACTCATTGAGAGTATTATGCCAAGAGCAGGTACAAACATGCTAAATGTCATCAAAAAACTATCACTGCGAAAATCAACAATGAGTAGGAACAAGAAACATATAAGATAAACAAACCCTAACTTTCTTTGCATCATCATATCTTTTAAAACTAATTGCTTTATCATGTATTACACCTCCTAATATGAAAATGCCCCTTCTATAACTCTACCTCCTGAAACATCTTCATTGAGAGAATCATTGATATGAATATGCTTACTAACACTCCGGTTCCAAGAACACCCATTGCTAGCGTAGCATCTTCAGATTGAAGTACTTTTAACATAATTATTTTATCACCAAAAACATTGCACATAAGACCAATCATACCCATTAAAGGAAAAAGCATAATTAAATTCAAGACAGTAATAGCTTTATATCCTCCAATGTAATTAGCAGGTATCGTTACTACACAATAAATCAAAGTTGCTACTATTGCTGAAAACACTGCATATCCAGGCATAACTATATCCCCGTCCAACAAAATATTTTTTAATATTATGACTATAAAAGTTACACTCAAACCACCCATAATAAATACTGTGCTTGAAATATATTTAGCTATAACTATCTCTTGTCTCGTTATAGGCAAACTCACTAATACTTTTTCTGCTTTACTTTTCTCGTCATAATAAAAAGAAATATATATAATCGTACTACATGTTATAAATAATCCGATTGCAATCCCCATTGGTTCTACGGAATTTTTAAAAACGGATAAAATAGGTATAAAAAAATAAAAAGGAAACATCTTCTTCTGTAAGAAAAACTCCTTCAAAATCAATTGCTGCATCTAAATTCCCCTCTCTATAAATCACGTGCTCCGTAAATTTTAATTGTAAGAAACATAGAGGCGATATACACACTAACTAATATAACCGCCCAAACTATAAGCAAGAAAATGTTCGAAAGATTCATAATCCAATTACTGAATGATGACGTTGTTTCATTCAGTCCATCCCCTATAAATATCCAAGCAATCCCACCAACTGCCATTGATACTCCTGATACTATACTTCGTGCTATCTTTGACTTTGTAACATAATAACTTGGAAAAAATGTCACAACAAAAAATACAGCGTAAACAGCTCCATTTATGACTTCATACCATGGAATTTCAATGTATAGATTAGGATGATATGCACCGATATCACCAATAACTACAATGCCTCTTATAAGAAAAACAACTAACATCGTAGAGAATATGCTGCCTACAATGAATATTGCACAGGAAATATATCTAGCAATAATGATATCCTTTCGACTTACCGGTAAACTATTTATCACAATGTCACTTTTATTTCTTTCATCCATAAAGATTAGTGTCATAACAGAAGAAAGAGTTATAAATAGACAACTCATCGAAAATAACAATTCACCACCTGGATCTAACATAAATAATACAAGGGGGACAACAAGATTTACTAACCAAGTTACCCGAAAAAAGAACAAATCTTTATATACGAGCTGACGCATAAGCACTTCTCCCTTTCGCGGTGTAAACGATAATATCATCTAATGTAGGCTTTTCTAGTACAACCTCATTTCCAAACCAGTCAATAATTGCTTGTTTATCCTTCGCTAAACCTTCAAAACCAAATTTATTTTTTCGTAATCCAACAAATAGTTCTTTTCCTTCTCGATCTAATAAATCATTACTTCCTTTTACGATTACGTAGTTCTCCATTAAGTCTTCTTTTTCACCAGTAAATATAATTTTTCCATCGTTGATAAACGTAATATAATCTGCAATGCGCTCTAAATCTGTTGTAATGTGCGTTGAGAATAATACGGATACTTCATCTTCCATTACAATTTCTTGCAACATATCAAGTAATTCACTTCGAACAACTGGATCTAATCCTGCTGTTGGTTCATCCATGATGATAAATTCTGCGTGGTGCGAGAGCGCGATGGCAATCGCAAATTTCATTTTCATCCCTTTTGATAGTTCTTTAATTTTTTTATACTTCGGAACTTGCAATCTATGCATATACGATTGATACTGCTCTTCATCCCACTTTTTATATAACGGTGCAATAATACGCTTCATTTGTTCACACGTTAAATCTTCGTAATAATGATTTTCATCATATACAAAGCCGATATTTTGTTTTATTTCCTTTTCGGCTTTCTTATTGTCCTTGCCAAAAATTTTTATATCGCCGCTATTTTTTCTAATTAAATTCATAATCATTTTAATCGTCGTACTTTTCCCGGCCCCATTCGGTCCGACAAATCCCATAATATATCCGCGTGGTAATGTAAAACTTATATTTTTCACTGCAAAATCTTCATAACTTTTACAAACATTTTTTAGCTCTAACACCCTTTATTCCCCCTCATATAAACACGCTATCATCTGCTGTAAATCTTCAAGTGAAAGCTGTAACGCTTTACTTTCATTCACAATCTCTTCCGCTTTACTTTCCAATAGGCGAAGCCGCTGTTCTTTTAATAGTTCATTATTTTTACGTGAAACATAAGTCCCCTTCCCAGCAACAGTTTCTATATATCCTTCTTTCTCAAGCTCCTCGTACGCACGCTTCGTTGTAATTACACTAATTTGTAATTCCTTCGCTAAGCTACGAATAGACGGTAATTGGTCTCCACCCTTTAAACCACCATTTAAAATAAGCTGGCTTAATTGTTTTCTTATTTGTACATAAATAGGGTCTTGGGAAGAATTCGAAATAATAATATTCATGTTTTCCTCCAGTGTGTATATACTGTATATACCTTATATATACAGTATATACACACCATCCTATTTTTGGCAAGAAAAAAAGACCAACATTTTCCTGTTGGTCTTTCGTATATGTATCACTTTTCAAAGCGATCTAACATCTCATCTCTCATTCCGAAACTCACTACCGCAATTCCTACATACATAAACAGAAGGAACGCCGGATGAACTGTGTTGTACCAAGTGCTATCAACAATTAAATAAATCGTTAATGCCACAACAAGAACAAACGCTAAGATAAACATATAAAAGTGTCTTGTACTACCCATGATAAACTCCTCTCTTCTCACTTCACCATTCAACAGTATATTTTATCGAATAATTCGATATGACTCAAGGTTAACTTTCTGTTATGTAATCAAGTTCCACCTTTACAATGTCCTCACATGCTATTGAAATGATCGTTCCTTGCTTATCAATTGCCGTCACTTCTCTATTATCCATTACACGATGCGCTACTCTTTCTAACACTTTTCCTTGGTCTCGATAGCAAAATTCTTTTACATCTTTAATTGTTTCTCCATTTTCTAAATGGTATACCATTCTATAACATCGATATCCCACACTTTCACCCCCGTCTTGCTCGTTTTTTCACATATACATAAAAATGAGTAATTTTTGCCTCATCACATCTTCTTAATTTCAATAAAATTCTAACAAAAATAAATACTTTTATCAAACTGACTTTTTCAACAAAATCACCTATAAAACTGCTTCTTTACACCATTATGAAACAAAAAATATAAATTTTTAACATTTTCTTCACCACTTCTGCACAAATTCTCCATACAAAAAAGAACCCGCCGCAGCGAGTTCTTCTTTTGTTATTCTAATCAAACTTGTACAGGAGCTGGCTTTTCATAACGTAAAACTGGTTTACGTGCAGCCATCGTTTCGTCTAAACGTTTAATGACTGTTGTATGAGGTGCTTCTTGTACAACTTCTGGATTTTCTTCTACTTCTTTAGCGATTTGAATCATCTTATCAATGAAACCGTCTAATGTTTCTTTTGATTCTGTTTCTGTCGGCTCAATCATAATACATTCTTCCACATTTAATGGGAAGTAAATTGTTGGTGGATGGTAACCGAAATCAAGCAGACGTTTTGCGATATCTAATGTACGTACACCAAGTTTCTTTTGACGACGACCTGATAATACAAACTCATGCTTACAATGTCTA
Organism: Bacillus cereus group sp. BfR-BA-01408; assembly: GCF_022663305.1. Lineage (NCBI taxonomy): Bacteria > Bacillati > Bacillota > Bacilli > Caryophanales > Bacillaceae > Bacillus > Bacillus cereus group sp. BfR-BA-01408. The sequence continues at coordinate 86,328 of NZ_JAKUFF010000005.1, forward strand.
TCGAATGGAAGATCATAGAATGGTGCTAATCTTCTCATCATATAGTTCGCATTTAATACCGCGTACTCCGTTACTGCACGCAAGCCATCTGGACCCATAGAACGAATGTATGTGTATGCACGAACGTTAATTCCGAAGTTACCGTAGAATGGTTTTACGCGCCCAATTGCCTCTGGACGATCATAGTTAAAGCGATAGCCATCTTCCGTTTTCTCTAAAATTGGTTTTGGTAAGTACGGAATTAAATCAGCTTTCACACCTACTGGACCAGAACCTGGGCCACCGCCGCCGTGAGGACCTGTAAATGTTTTATGAAGGTTTAAATGCACAACGTCAAATCCCATATCTCCTGGGCGCGCCTGGCTTAATACTGCATTTAAGTTTGCACCATCATAGTATAATTTACCGCCTGCGTTATGGACGATTTCTGCCATTTCTAAAATATTTTCTTCGAATAAACCTAATGTATTAGGGTTTGTTAACATAAGTGCTGCTGTTTCTTCATTTACAACACGTTTTAAGTCTTCTAAGTCAACAAGACCATGTTCATTTGATTTTACCGTAATTGTTTCAAAACCAGCTACAGTTGCAGATGCTGGATTCGTTCCGTGAGCAGAGTCAGGAACAATTACTTTCGTACGGTTAAAGTCACCATTTGCTTCATGGTATGCACGAATTAACATTAAGCCTGTCCATTCTCCGTGTGCACCAGCTGCTGGTTGTAATGTAACAGTATCCATACCTGTAATTTCAATTAAATGCTCTTGTAAATCGTACATTAATTCCATTGCACCTTGTACTGTCTTTTCATCTTGCAACGGATGAATATTTGCAAATCCTGCGAAACGAGCTACACTCTCATTAATTTTCGGATTATATTTCATCGTACAAGATCCAAGTGGATAGAAACCAGAATCAACACCGTGGTTACGGTTTGAAAGTGCTGTATAGTGGCGCATAATATCAAGTTCAGATACTTCTGGTAGCTCTGCATCTTCTACTCGAATATAATCGCTCTCAAATACATCTTCTAGTTTCACTTCTTCTACATCTAATTTTGGTAGGCTATATCCTATGCGTCCTTCTTTACTTACTTCAAAGATAAGTGCTTGGTCTTGGTTCTTCATTGGATAGCCCCCATTTCGTTTACAAGTGTGTCAATTTCCTCTTTTGTACGAAGCTCAGTTACTGCTACAAGCATATGGTTCTCATGCTCTTTATAATCACGGCCTAGGTCGTAACCGCCGATAATATTCTTTTGTAATAATGCATCGTTTACTTCTTTCACTGGGCGCTTGCAATCTACAACGAACTCATTGAAGAATGGTCCAGCAAATGTAACTGTGAAGCCTTTCGCTTCAAATTGACGTTTTGCATATTGTGCTTTAGAAATGTTTTGGCGTGCCATTTCTTTCACACCTTGTTTACCAAGTGCCGTCATTGCAACTGATGCTGCTAATGCATTTAACGCTTGGTTTGAACAAATGTTAGATGTCGCTTTGTCACGGCGAATATGCTGTTCACGTGCTTGTAACGTTAATACAAATCCACGTTTACCATCTGAATCTACAGTTTGTCCGACAAGACGTCCTGGAATTTTACGCATGAATGCTTTCGTCGTTGCAAAGTAACCACAGTGTGGTCCACCAAACTGCGTTGGGATACCAAATGGTTGTGCATCACCGATGACAATATCAGCACCAAATTTTCCTGGTGGTGTTAATGCGCCTAATGATAATGGATTTGAAGAAACGATAAATAATGATTTTTGTTGATGAACGATTTTTTCAATATCAGCTAATTTTTCAACTTGTCCGAAGAAGTTTGGATATTGAACGATTACACAAGCAACTGTATCATCTACTTCACTTTGTAATACGTCTAAATCTGTTACACCATCTTTATGATTAATTTCAACAACTTCAAGGTGTTGACCTTTTGCATATGTTTCAAGTACAGCTCTTGATTCTGGATGAACTGCGCTAGATACAAGAATTTTCTTTTTACGAGTATGGCCAGCTGCTAGCATTGCCGCTTCAGCTAAAGCTGTACCTCCGTCGTACATAGAAGAGTTTGCTACATCCATTCCTGTTAATTCACAAATCATTGTTTGGAATTCAAAAATTGCTTGTAATTCCCCTTGTGAAATTTCCGGTTGGTATGGCGTGTAAGCTGTATAAAATTCTGAGCGAGAGATAACATGATCTACGATTACTGGAGCGTAATGGTCGTATACGCCTGCTCCTAAGAAAGAAGCGTACTCTTTTAAGTTAGCATTTTTACTAGCCATTTGAGATAACTCTTTTAAAAGCTCTGACTCTGATTTTGCTTCTTTAATTTTTAAATCCCCTTTAAAACGAACACTCTCTGGAATATCAGAGAATAACTCATCGATCGTTTGAACGCCGATCGTTTGTAACATTTCTTTTTTGTCTTCTTCTGTCATTGGAAGATAACGATGCAACATGAAATCTACCCCTCTCCCCGTTACTTTGAACGTTTATAAAATGGTGTTGGAACAACTACTGCTTTGACGCGTTTATTACGAATTTCAATTTCTACTTCTGTATCAACTGCTGCGTATTTTACATCAATTAGTGCTAAACCAATGCTTTTCTTTAACGTTGGAGATTGTGTACCACTCGTTACTTCCCCGATTTTTTCTTCTCCAATAAATACAGGGTAATGCGTACGAGGAATTCCACGTTCGATTACTTCGATGCCGACTAACTTACGAGGCGCACCGTTTTCTTTTTGCTCTTTTAAAGTCGCTTTTCCAAAGAAGTCTGCTTCTTTATTTGGTTTTACCGCAAAGCCAATTCCAGCTTCAACCGGTGTAATATCTTTTGATAATTCTTGACCGTAAAGTGGTAATGTTGCTTCGAAACGAAGTGTATCACGAGCACCTAAACCACATGGTTTTAAGCCCTCTTCTGCTCCAACTTCAAGAAGTTTCTCCCAAAGTTTTGCAGCATCTTCACTCTTACAGTAAATTTCAAATCCATCTTCACCTGTATAACCTGTACGAGATACAAGTGCTGGAATTCCATCTACAAGAATATCGTTTTTAAATTTAAAGAACTTAATTTCTTTCAAATCTTCTGACACAACTTTTTGTAAAATGCCTTCTGCTTTTGGTCCTTGAATTGCAAGCTGTGCAACTTCACTAGAAACATTGACTACTGTCGCATCGCCAATTACATGGCTAGCTAACCATTCGTAATCTTTCTCGATATTTGATGCGTTGATAACTAATAAATAGTCTTCTTCACCACGTTTGTAGATTAATAAATCATCTACTGTACCACCATTTTCGTAGCACATAGCTGTATATTGTGCGCCCCCTACCTTTAAGGTAGATACGTCATTTGTAACAACACGTTGTAAAAATGCTAAACTATCTACACCTTTTACCTCAACTTCTCCCATATGAGACACATCGAACAAACCTGCCGCTGTACGTACAGCTTCATGTTCTTCTTTAATGCTTGAAAATTGAACTGGTAACTCCCAACCACCGAAGTCGATTGTTTTCCCACCATACTTCGCGTATACATCAAATAACGGTGTACGTTGTAATGTAATCATGCTCTCTCCCCCTTATGCTCTGACAAATCAATAAAAGTTGTTTCCCTTATCTAAACATTTTCACTCTGAAAAGATAGGATATACGGAATCTCATTATATTTTTTTATGAAAGCGTAAATAAAAAATCACTTTCTTGGATAAAATACGAAAGATTCCACACATTTCACACCATTATCCTAACATTATTCGCTATATTTCATCAATATTCTAGCATAAAAAATAATTTAGAATTTTTTACGCTTAATCTTATTACATACAGTTTTTAAGATTTAGTCCTTTATCTTTACTTATTGTTTACCTTTCAGTAAGTGTAATAGCGCCTTTTTACAAGGCTTATATATTAAAGATTTTTTCATAATTACTTTAGTTTATAAAAGGTGGGAGAGTCGTAATGAATGTCGATATTTCCATAGATCGAACGTGGCAAAACAATTTTTTAAATAGAATTGATGAAGATGGTCCTTGGACAAACTGGGATTTATATCATTTAGCTTATGAAACAGAAAAATCATTACTTGTTCCTACTTTTGATGGATTACAAGCACCGAAACATTTATCCCATTTCACACCACTTCCTCATCAATTAGAAGTCGCTCAAAATGTTATTGAACAAATGAATGGTAAAGCGATTCTAGCAGATGAAGTAGGACTTGGAAAAACGATTGAAGCTGGACTTATTTTAAAAGAATATATGGTCCGCGGCCTTGTGAAAAAAGTACTTATACTCGTTCCAGCCTCTCTCGTATCACAATGGGCATACGAATTAAATACAAAGTTTTTCATTCCAGCTGTAGCTCAAAAGAAAAGCTACTCGTGGGAACAAGCCGATGTGATTGTATCATCAATTGATACTGCAAAACGTTCACCACATCGTGATATCGTTTTGAACTTAGAATATGACCTTATTATTATCGATGAAGCACATAAACTGAAAAATAATAAAACAAAAAACTATGAATTTGCACAGCGATTAAAAAAGAAATTTTGTTTATTATTAACCGCTACTCCTGTCCAAAATAAGATTGATGAAATTTTCAACCTCGTTTCTTTATTAAAACCAGGACACTTAGGCAATCAATCCAATTTTGAAGAATATTATGCTTCAAAAAATCGTTCAGCCGAATCTGATGAAGATTTAAAAGCTCTTATTAACAAAGTAATGGTCCGAAATCGGCGTCATAATACCGGGATTGATTGGCCAAAGAGACATGTACGTACAATTTTTGTTGAGTTTAATGAAGAAGAGCAAGCTCTATATAATGATATCGAAAATTGGCGAGGACAAGACGCCTTCACATCTGCTTTCTCATCATTAACTTTAAAACGGGAAGCGTGTAGTAGTCGCGAGGCCGTTTACTATTCATTAAAAAAACATGTAGAAAAACGACAGAAGGAAAATGAGAATTACGTAAAAGATCCGCATATTGATGTGCTAATGGACAAAATTAACCGTATTCCTTTTAACTCAAAAGCAAATAAAGCGCTAGAGCTTATAAAAGAAATTGACGATAAAGTCGTCATTTTCACAGAATACCGAGCGTCACAAATGTACTTACAATGGTTTTTACAACAGCACGGTATTTCTTCTGTCCCATTCCGCGGCGGATTTAAACGGGGAAAGAAAGATTGGATGAAGGAACTTTTCCAAAATCATGCGCAAGTGCTAATCGCAACGGAAGCTGGTGGTGAAGGAATTAACTTACAATTTTGTAGCCATATGATCAATTACGATTTACCATGGAACCCAATGCGCCTTGAACAAAGAATCGGACGTATTCACCGCCTTGGTCAAAAGAATGATGTTCATATTTATAACTTAGCTACAAAACACACTGTGGAAGAACATATTTTGAAACTGTTATATGAAAAAATTAATTTATTTGAGCGTGTGATCGGTGAACTTGATGAAATTTTAACGAGAATTAATATGAAAAACATCGACGCACACATTCAAGAAATATTTGCGCAATCAAAAAGCGAAGGAGAAATCCGCATTAAGATGGAAAACTTAACATCTATTATCGACTTTGCGAAACGAAATGAAGCTGAGGTGCAAGGCTATGCAGCAACATGAAATTCATAATTACTTATACAATTTTTTTGAGGCGAATAACTGTGAAATTTTAGAACGTTCTCCTCATTTATTAGATGTGCAGTTAACAATTGAAATGGATAAATTATTAATGAATCGCCCTTTTTATTGGCACTATCTTGAAAAAACAGGAGGCGTACCGAATCCGATGCGCCTTACTCTTATTACAAATCCAGAAAATGAAGAAAACGATGGTGAGCTTATCCACTACGGTTCCCCACGCCTTCATCAAATTTTTCAAACGACAAAAGAATTAGGTTCTTACATACGTTTATATGAAGAAATACGGCATAGCGGAGCAACGCATACACCGCTCCATCCGTGGCTCGGTGTAAATATAAAAGTTTCCTATCAATGTGATCGAAAAAAAGATATTCTTCACTCGATTGGCATTCATCTTATTTCTGGCACAATGATTGCAAACTTTCATGAAACATTAACTAAAATTAAACTTACACCGAAAATACCTGACTTTTGTTTTACGCTCTCGCCTATTATTAAACCGCAAAGTGGTTTACAACGTATAGAGGATGCTTTAAAAAATATTATTGCAGAAGATGACCATACGTGGGCGAAAGAAGCAAGAGTGCGCTGGAATCACGATTTGGACCTTTTAAATCGTTTTTATGAAGAAAGTGATGAACTTCCTGAAAGCTATGAAATTGAAAAACAAGCACTGCAAGAACAATATGAACCCCGCATTACAGTACAAATTATTAACGGTGGACTCTTTTATGTTACGGCGAATCATTTTCTAACTTAAAAAGCCCCTTCATTTTTGAAGGAGCTTTTTTGAATTATCCTCTATCACCATTACGCTCTTGTTGTTTTTGCTTTGCCATGCGTTTTTGATACGCACGATCCTTTGCACTCACATGATTTGCATCAGTTGGAAGATTTTCTTTTGAACGGCCAATTCCGTTGCTCATCTGTTTCACTCCTTTTATATCTTTCAAAATACACCCTTATTTTCAGCTAGAGACACCATCCTTATACAAAAAAATAAGAGCAGCCAATGGCTACTCTTACTCACTCACATATTTTTGAAACATATCATGGATGCCTTTATTTACTAGGTTCGAGATCTGCTCGTCAGATTTATTCGGATAACGATCACGTAATCTGATAGATGCCTTCACCATTAAATTTTCTAATACAGAACGGCCGCCTTCTCCATAAATAATTTCAGCATATTCAACAAGCCTTCCATCCTCTACTGTTGCTGGATTATGATTGAAGAAAAATTTACTCATTGCCTCCACCTCTCTCTTTTGATAACGTTTACATTTATATAAATTATTTATGTTATTTATTTCACAATATTGTATGCATGTATATTTAATTAGTTTCATTATAAAGCAACATATCGATAGTAAATATGTGATTTTCCGTCCATTTTGTGAACAAATTAAGAATGAAAGCGTTTCCTTTATTATATACTAAAAAAACTTACTACGCTAGGGGTATTTTTTTCAATCTACTAATCATATACTTTTTCTTTTTCTTTTTCCACTAAACCTTATACAATTTTCAGAAATTATATTATAAAATATATGTATGACTTAAGGAGGCTGTATATGAATCAAAATAAAAAAGCTATATTAGATCTTGTCTTTTATCTCGTAATCCCATTCCTCATTTGGAAATTTGCAAAACCTTATATCGATCCTTATTACGCGATGTTACTTTCCTCTGTTCCGGGGATTATTTATACACTGTATACCTTTAAAAAAGAAAAACAGTTTAACGTAACAGGGTTCTTTATTTTAATTACACTCATTTCTAATACAACGGTAGATCTATTATCTGGATCAGCTGAACGAATGTTGTGGAACGATGCGTATTATCACATCGTACTCGGTATTATCGTTATATGTACAATTTTTATAAAAAAACCACTTATGTTATATTTCGCAGCAGATATTGCTGCACTGCAAGGCCATGACCGTGATAAAAGTCGTGAACTGTATCGTGATAGTCGTATCTATCCAGCATTGCAATATTTAACGCTCTTTTTCGGTCTACAATTCATATTAAAAAGCTTCTTAAAAATTTATTTCATCTCTGTTTTCGGTGTAGATGGCTACGGTGAAATGAGAGCAATTATGACCGCTGTTGGATGGGGCATTTCCATTTGTATCGGAATTGGATTTATCTGGGTGAACAATAAAATACATGCCGTTACAGAAGAAAAAGAGTCTATGCAGTAAATGAAAATCCCCTAGTAGTATGATGCTACTAGGGGATTTTCATTTTGCTACACATATTACGAAATCTTTAACTTGATTTTTTTCTTTTATTTTTTACGTTTTGATAAAACAAAGCAGCACTTAGCGGCATAACACCAAACCACTTATTCATAAATGGCTCTTTTTCAGCACGGCGTTGTTCTTTCTTTTGTTTACGATCTTCTTTTGGAGCATCCATATACGACACAAACTGCTGTGTCACAAAGCGAACATAATCATTAGTAGACATATTATCATCACCTCTACTTGATTAGTATGTCCACTTTTTTATTCATTAATCTTTTCTTTTAATTCATCCATAATTTGCTTTACAGACTTATTCGTCGTATCAATATGGATATGGGCCTCTTCATAATAAGCTCGGCGCAATTCGAATTTCATTACAAATGCATCTATATCTTTCTTCTGAAATAGTGGACGTGTCGTATCTTCACGAAGTCTTTCTGCAATTACATGTGGATCACAATATAAATACACGACAGTTCCATTTTCCTTCATCCACTTTCGGTTTTCCTCTCGCTCAATAATTCCGCCGCCAGTTGTAATGATTACATTTTCAACAGGTAGTGAACGTAACATCTCACTTTCATATTCCCGAAAAGCCATTTCACCTTCTTCGGAAAAAATATCACGAATCTCCTTCTCTTGCTTCTCTTCAATTTTTTGATCTGTATCTATAACATCCATATGAAGTTCTTTACTTAATGCTTTTCCAATTGTTGTTTTCCCAGCTCCCATATAGCCGGTTATGTATATAGATTTCATTTTCGTTCCTCTCAATCGTCATGTATTACTTGTTATTATAACGAAAGATGCTACTTTATTTAATAAAAAAACGTTTTGTTCTTCTTATACACTGAAGAACAAAACGTAACATACTCGCTTTATCTATAAGTACCTCTTCTCATCCACTGCGTTGCAATCCATTTCTCACCTTTCGTTACAGGTGCCCCTCCGTGTAACGTAAGCTCATTTAGTGATTGATCTTGATAGAAATACTCAAAGTATACTGCCATTCCCTTTCTAGGGTGCACAGAAAGATTTAATTTCGGAAAGAAAGTTTCTCCGCCTTCTTCTACATCATTTAAGTACATGACAAGCGTACTAATACGATTATTAGCAGCTGATCTACTATGTTCCGCAAAATAATCATAGTGTGCTTTATATTGTTGATCCACTTCATAATTTAAAATGTGCAATCCTTCTCCATGCGAAACAGGAACATTCATGATAGATGAAATTCGTTTTTCAATCTTCGCAGTAAGTTCATTATCATCTAAAAATGCACCACTACTTGTTCGAATATCATTTACATCACGTGATGAGCCAACTTTAGAACGCGCTAATTTATTTTTAGACAATTCAATTAATTCATCACACTCTTCATCACTTAATACATTTCCTAACACGACAATAAGAGGTTCTTCGAATTTTGAAATAATTTGTATTTCCCTATCTTCTGTCATAATTGCATTTCCTTTATGATCAAAAATAGTTTGTTCCTTATTTTCACCTATTTGATTGTTGTTTGTCATTTCCCTATTCTCCCTAAAAATAATGATTGGATAGCATGAATATATCATATTCTTTCTACCTTTCTCTTTTTTGAGAAAATTTAAACTTTTAATTGTTTTATTTATCCATTTCCTTTTAAAAAACAGCCTATTTTCAAATGAGAAATCATGGTTTTTTATCCATATATTTTACATACTATCCTTCTATCCAATCAAATATTTTCTCATCCTTTTTTCTATACCGAAAGCTTACTTTATAGAAAATTTCTTGTTTGATTTTGCACTGCAATGAAACGAGAATAACGTCGTTTTCAAATACGTAATTTCCACTCGCTTCGCCCTTTTCATATGAAAAGAAAAAAGTATCTTCCTTTTCTTTTTGCCGTAAGTCTTTTTTTATATTTGTAATAGATTGATTTAGTATTTCCTCCAGTACAAACTTTTGCTCTATTTCAATATAAAAATTTTTATCTATAAGCAACATATTCGTTTCGTATATAAAGAACGAAGTTAATAATATAAGAAAAATGATTGTTCCTGGCATCGTAAATCCATCTTGTTTTATCATACATGTATTCCCATTTCGCTATACCTTATAGCTACACCTTCATATATTTTCCCGCTCCTATCTTTCACATTGATAAAGAGCAAATGAGGTGTTACTTCATACGAAACCATTTCAACATTTTGTAATATAACTTCTCTTCCGCGCATGTTCACTTTTCTTATAAGGTGATTATTCAATTTTTCATACGTCACTTCATCTCCAGTGCGAAGACGGAAGCGCAACATACTCTCTCTATTTTCAGGAACTATTTTTTCCACAAATGATACTTCACGAAACTCTAACTGTACTTGTCCTACAAACACATCCCATTCCCAATTATTTAACCCTTTTGATTGCTTGTTTTCTATTCCAATAAAGTTTAAACGTGGTAAGAGTAAAAAGAACAGTGATAACAGAAAAAAACATACGATCATTTCTATTAATGTAAATCCAACTTCTAATTCATTTTTTCTCCCGCATAAAAGCATTGTTCCATCATTTTTCCTTTCACATCTTTCCACATCGCACAAACTTCATTTCCTCCCCAATATGTGTAATATACATTTCCGTTTATGACTTTTTCTTTCTGTTGTTTTGCCTCATTCTCATACATATATAAAGCTGCTTCTTTTTTTAATAATACAAATGCCTTATAACGAATTTGTATGTTTTTTCGTTCTTGCATAATCAATACTGTTTGCGGAAGTAGTAAAGATACCATCATCATTACTATACTTAATGCTACAAGCATTTCAGCCATCACTGACCCTTTTTGACATTTCACGATACGTAAATCTCCCTCTTCCAAGCTGGAATACAATCTCATATTTATAACTTCGATACGAAAGTAAAATCGTGCCACCTCTATTAATATTTCCACTCGGATTATATGTCATCGGATTTGGAAAAGTATTCAAATCCAATTGTATATCGTTATCATATTCTCTTTTAATGATAGAAAGATCCGTACTCGATTCCCCTATATAATACATATGTCTATCTTTATGCCATCGTAATGTATAGTGTTTTTGACGGTTTATCGCTAATTGTTGCATATACAAAATATCATTTGAAAACTGTCTTAAAAATTGTTCAATTTTTTGTTTTTCATATAATGAATGTACATGAAAATACGTGACCATACTTAGTACAGAAATTGCAAATAAAACGAGTAGCATTTCTAAAAGTGTAAAACCTTTTTGCTTCACAGTTTCCCACTTGTTACTGTGCCATCATTGGAAATATGAATAGCTTCACCATTCGGACACTCATCCTTTGTAATATATTTCCCATCAATCAGCTCTTTTAGCGAGGGAATTTTATTATGTTGTAGTTGATATACTTGTATTTGAGCTTCTATAGATTTCACATAGGCTTTACATCCTTTTCCTTCGACGGATGAACGTTGCGTAACGACATTCGGAATAATTAATAGTAATAATACAGTGATGACGACCATAACTAATAACATTTCTAAAAGGGTAAACCCTTCCTCATTCTGCATGTAAATGCCTCCTATATAGAATTCATCATTTGAAACATTGGCATAATCATCGCTAAATACATAAGAACGACTATTGCTCCAATACACGTAAATAAAATCGGTTGAATAATCACTAACATACGTTTAATTTTTTGCTCAATCTTTTCCATAATTAGATCACTATAGTCACCTAATTCAATCGCCAAATTACCGTTCGCTTGTCCATGTGTAATAATATAAGAAAGTTCTTCCTCATAATATCCGCTTTTAGCAATAATAGATTGCAACGGTTCTCCCGCAATTAATTGGTGTTTAACTCGGCCCGCTTCATACTGAAAGAACGGCTGATACTTTTGCTCCATCATTATTGTTAGAGCCTCAAGTACTGATAGTCCTCCGTGTAATAAGCCGCTCAATTGAGTAGCGAAATAATGCGAATGCTTTAAAATAAGAAATGTTTTTACGAGGGGGATACGAAGCATAATTTTTACTCGCTTCATATGCGGGAGTTTCTGAAAGTACAATATATATACACTACAGCCAATCATAACGATAAAAATTGTGCTAAAAATAAGATAGGGTAGTAGCTTAATTGTACTTAATATTTGTTCTGTGAATAACGGTGCTGTAGAACCAAATGAACTATATACCATGTCAACCTGTGGTAATAAAATGCGGTTAAAAATCAAAATCATGATTATTAAAAAGAACGCCAAAAACATAGGATACTGCATTATTTTCATCATATCTTTCCTATACTTATCCTTTTTATAAAGAAGTGCACTCCCTTGTTGCAACGCAAAAGAAATATCACCATGTTGCTCGGCATAAAATAAATAGCTTAACATCTCCTGATGAAACTTTAATTGATGAAAAGAATCGTGTAGACTTTTTCCATTTTTTAATCCATCAATCATGTGCTGCAATTGTACTTTCTTTTCTAAAGGTAATTGAAACCGTAAAAATTCTAATGCCTGCAAAAGAGAGTATCCTTTTTCTAATAGTTCTCCTAATCGTTTCAGTAATATTACTTGATCACTTAAACTCCATATTTTCTTAAACATAAACATCCTCTTCTAAAAATCCTAAAGCGTATCCTTTTCGCAGCGAAGACTCTAATGTCTCATGCTTGTACGTGACACATTCCCCGTTTGCTTCTTTAATCGCTTGTTTTAACTCATATCCATATAACAACTCATAAATACTCGCTTGCCTTACTTGCCTCATTGATTTACATACAGTTGAGCACTTTCTTTTGCAAAACGGACACTTCAATTCAACAAGTCGCTGTGCAGCTATAGCCAATAAAGATTGTTCAATCTCTTGCCTCGTTATACCAAAATCCATGAACCGAAGTATTGCTCCTTTCGCATCATTCGTATGCAGTGTCGTCATTACTAAATGGCCAGTCAAACTTGCTCTTATAGCGATTTTTGCTGTTTCTTCATCACGAATTTCACCCACTAAAATAACATCTGGATCATGACGCAAAATAGCCTTTAGTCCAGCCTCATATGTGATACCTGCTTTTTCATTTATTTGAATTTGTAATACATCATCATTTCTTTTTTCAACTGGATCTTCCAGTGTAACGATGCGACGTGTTTTCTTTTTTCTAATCACCTCTAGTAATGCATACATTGTTGTTGTCTTTCCTGAACCAGTCGGTCCCGTAAATACGAGTAATCCATGGGAATAATGTAAAAAAGAAAGTAGTTTCTTCGCTGTACTTGGAAATAACGAAAGATGAGATAGCGGCTGAATAGACGCTTGTAAATGAAGACGAATAACGAGACTTTCTTGATATACGGTTGGAAGCGTGGAAAGGCGTAAATACACTTCTTGTCCATCTATTTGTATATATAGTGAACCGTTTTGTGGTTTCCGCCTCTCTCCTATATCCATGGATGCTAAAAATTTAAAGTGTGAAACAAGTTTTTCTCCAAATTCCTTTTCAATGTATTGTTTCGTCATTAAATCTTTCCCTATGCGCAGTTGAATCACTACATCCTTCTTCCGGGGCACAATATGTAAATCCGAAGCTTGTACCCTACACGCCTCTTTCAAAATCGTATTCGCAAAGCTTTCAATTCCATTCATCATTTTTCCCTCCCCACTATGTATATAGCATGAAGAAATCCATCTGAAAAATCGGTATTTTTGCATTTTCACTAGATGAAAAAGGAAAAATATGTTTGTGAAATTATGAACAATTTCCGAATTATTGTCTAAAATTACCTATACCCATGTTTATCTGTATTATAATGTTATTATCTTGGATAAAGTGATAAAGGTGGAGATCCTCATGGAACAAGCTTTAAAAATTACAGGTGTTTTAGCTGACCCAACTCGTTATTATATTTATAAATATATTTCTCAAAAACATAGTTACGTAACTGTACAAGAAATTGCTGATGAGTTTGACATTCATCCAAACGTAGCGCGTTTACATTTATCTAAATTAGAAGATGTTCATATGCTGAAATCTGAAACGAAGAAAACTGGAAAAGGCGGACGACCAAGCAGATTATATGTATTATCTGAAGATGTTATCCAATTACAATTCCCATTCCGTGACTATCAATTGTTAGCAAGAATCGCGTTTAATTCTTTACTTAGCCTTGGTGCTGCTGGTGAAAAAGCGCTATACGAAACAGGGAAACAATTCGGGGCCGAATTAATGCAACAACATATGCAGCGTTTAAATGTGAGTGAAGATGCCTTAACAGTTGAACAAAAAATTCAAATTGCAAAAGAAGCCTTTTCGACAGCTGGCTTATCACCTGCATTTGAATTAAGTGCAGATGGAACGAAAATTTTCTATGATGTACACAATTGTCCATTTAAAGAAGTTGCTGTCCATCACCCAACTGAAATTTGTAATATGCACGGAGATATGATGAAAGGGATTTTTGAAATCCTATTCCCTAACACGGAATTAACACGAAACGATAGTTTACTAGATGGATGTAAATCTTGTAATTATAAACTAACAATTTAATCTCTCATATAAAAAGAAGCCAATTATAATTGGCTTCTTTTTATATGAACGAATATTTACAATAGTAAGAAAAATAAACTATAATGAAGTGAGGTTTACTTTTTTTAGAAAAGGAGGGAGATGGCATGGAGCGCATGTTTCGCGTTCTCGGCTTTTGGACTGGAATTTTCTCGGTTATGTTTTACGTAGGAGATATGCATTCGACTGCACTACTATTTTTAGGACAAACAGGCTTCTTCGTACTTTTAAGCTATTTAAAATTAACAGAGCGTATGTATATATACGTATTCGGGGCATATTTAACTGTTTTCTTCATAGGATTTACATACTACACGACGTTTTTACTTGTGCCTGGCGCTGGACATTAAAAGATGGCATTTTGCCATCTTTTTTTTAATTCCGGAATTCCCTAGTTGACTTATAGGTTTTATTGACTTATATTCTATATAACAGATTGGAATTAGGGGGAATCAACATGAATACACTGCTTGTCGGAATTAACGTTGCAGTCATGCTCATTTTAGTTGGCGTATTATATTATATGCAACGTAAGCATGTATCTTTTAATAAACGCGTATTTACCGCTTTAGGAGTCGGAATTATCTTCGGTCTTATATTACAATTTATTTATGAGCCAACTTCTAAAGTAATTATTGAATCAAATACTTGGTTTGGCTTAATCGGTAACGGTTATGTGAAGTTACTTCAAATGATCGTTATGCCACTTATTTTAGTATCTATTATTTCAGCATTTACAAAATTACAGTTAACGAAAAACCTTGGTAAAATTAGTGGTCTTATTATCGGAATTTTAATTCTTACTACAGGAATTGCTGCAGCTGTCGGTATCGCTGCAAGTGCAGGATTTGATGTATCTGCAACTGGTCTGCAACAAGGTGATGCAGAATCTGCTCGTCTGAAGCTAGTTGAAGAAAGATTTACTTCTATTGAAAAAACAACAATTCCAGATAAATTATTAGAACTATTGCCTACAAATCCATTTCTTGATTTAACAGGCGCTCGTCCAACATCAACAATTTCTGTTGTAATATTTGCAGCCTTTATCGGCATCGCCTTTATAGGTGTAAAACGAAAATATCCAGAACAAGCAGAGCTATTTAAGAAAATGCTTGATGCTGTATATGCAATTGTAATGCGTATGGTAACATTAATTTTACGTCTTACTCCATACGGCGTATTAGCTCTTATGGCAAAAACAGTTGCTGGTAGCGACATAAATGCTATTTTAAAACTTGGTAACTTCGTGTTAGCGTCTTACGTAGCACTTATCGTAATGTTCGTTATCCACTTATTATTAATTGCTCTATCTGGTTTAAATCCAATTCAATATTTGAAAAAGGTGTTCCCTGTATTAACATTTGCATTCACATCTCGCTCTAGTGCTGGCGCAATGCCATTAAATATTGAAGCACAAAAAGAAAAGCTTGGTATTTCTGAAGGGATTGCAAACTTCGCAGCATCATTTGGAGTATCTATCGGACAAAACGGTTGCGCAGGTATTTATCCAGCGATGCTTGCAATGATGGTCGCTCCAACTGTAGGAATCGATCCATTACAACCACAATTTATTTTAACTTTAATCGCTGTCGTTGCGATTAGCTCATTCGGTGTTGCCGGTGTTGGTGGCGGTGCAACATTCGCAGCGTTAATCGTACTATCTACAATGAACTTACCAATCGGTATTGTCGCTCTTGTTATCTCAGTTGAACCATTAATCGATATGGGGCGTACAGCTCTTAACGTAAGTGGTTCTATGACAGCAGGTCTTATTTCTAGTAAATGGCTTGGTGAATTAGATCAAGATACGTACAATCAAGATGATACAAAAACTGGTGAAATTGCTTCATAATAAAAAGGACGCTAACAAAACTGTTAGCGTCCCTTTTTATTTCTTTTCATCTTCCTCTTTATCTTTTATACATAAGGCATAACATATTGTTTCAAACACTATGTATAAAGCTTTACCAATTACTTCAGCCATGGCAAAACACCACCTGTATATTAGAATAGATAATTATAAATAAATTATATATCTTTTCGAATCTTTATAAAAATTACACTTTTGTAAGGTTTTATAAAAACCGTGCTTTATACTTCTACTAAAAACTCTTCTAGTTGCTCTTTTAACTCCAATGTAAAATCTCGTTCTGTATACTTCATCTCCGTCTCCTTACACATAAAAAAAGAGAATACAATAACATATTCTCTTTCCTCACATATATTTCATTATCTCACAGCCCGTCCTTTTCACAAATAACCATTTTGTTCGCACCATTTATGAAATTGTCCTACGTCTACTCCAACTAACACGATATCCTTTAGCTCTACATCAATGATTTGTTCTCCAATTACAATAGCAAACTGCGATTCTAATTTTGTCTCGTTTTTCTTTACAATTCCAATTCGGTTCCGATGCGGTCCATCTTTTATATATGCTTTTTGTCCTACAATATCAAAGTTCAAGATCTTCACCTCTTTTACTGCGCTCAAATTGGAAATACGATCTCCACCTCGGAAAATTTCCTTTCATTGCACTATTTCTCTATATATATGACGAAACAATAAAAGAGTCCTTCCTTCTTTACAATTATTTTTTCTTTGTTTCATTTTTGTGATTGAAACGTAAAGTTTATAATAAAATACACTTGGAAGCGCTTTCTATGTAATTTTTTATGTTATAATGTATAAGTAGAACTTCGTAAAGAGGGTTAAAAAAATGAATACAAAAATGATAAAAAAAGTAATTGAAGCATTAAAAGTATATGGCTTTCAGAATGTATCATTCTGTGACAAAACGAAGCAATTTTTATTTCATAACGAAACCGATATTATGAGCGGCTATGCAGAAATAACATATAGTAGTCAATTTGAAAAATTCAACGTACAAATTCATCCTATTGAAACGCATCACCAAGCAGAGTTACAAGAGGTTGAAAGACATATACAGGCCTGTATAAGAAAAGTGGAATATTTAAACGCACTTCTTAGCGGACAAACAAAACTAGATGATAAAATTATTATAATGTAAAAAAAGAACGTGATAGCCTCACGTTCTTTTTTTACATTATACGTTCATCTTTTCCTTCAGTTGTAATCCTGTAATAGACTCTAATACATCCATTGCTTCTCCAAATGTCATGTCAAAAATTGTTTTATCTTCTATGTATGGAAACTGTCTGAAACGCTTTTCTAACATTTTCACAGCATCCGACGTAAAGTGTGCACTATCAATGCTAAATTCTGTTTCAAGAAGAACGATCCAATCTAACACATGAAAACCTAATCCATTTACGAATGAAATAAGTTTTTCTTCTGGCTGTGAAGATAAAAATACGTGTCGTTCCATCTCACTAAAAAGTTCTTCTCCTAAAATATGAGCTAATTCATCATCATGTTCGCGGTCAATGATTTCTTCATAACCATAATCATCTACAAGCTCTTCAACTTCTTCACTATCTGCAAAAAGTAATTGGCTAAGAAGTGCCTCTTTCTTAAATTCACTATTTTGTACGACTTCTAAAAAACTCGTTTCCCATCCATTTTCTAATTTCATATTATGTACTCCTTTATATACATTTCTTATCATCACTGTACCCAAAAGATCACTTTTATAACCTTGTAGACAGTTACTATTATTTCACATGATTCATAACATAAGATGCAAATTCTGCTGCATTTCCTTCAAAAATATTTATTTCTGGCAAATGATAGAACGTTGTTTGGAGCAGGTTTCCTTCATGATATACATATATATTTTTCTCTAGCGCAATCGCCATTCCAAACTCTGTGTGGCTGCCGTTTCCACCATCTAATATAAGTAAAAATACATCCGCTTCTTTAATAGCATTCTTTTCTGCCTGACCAATTTCTCTTAATTGCTCTTGATTCACAGCTCTTTCGTTTCTTGTCCAATCATATGTATGGTGCCATCCTGCATGTTTCAGTTCATTTGCTATAGAACGTACAAGGTGTTTATTTTGGAATCCTGAGGCGATATAAAAATTCATTTATATACACTCCTTCATTATATAAGGGGGAAACTCCATTTTAGCGTTATTTGCTATAAACATAATAAAGAATAACTTCAAAAAAAATCCCCATCTTTAAAACTTATTTGCGTTTAAATGATGGGATGCCTCATGGTCTTCTTTTATTTTTTGTTTTTTATAACTTTCATCAGCTAACATTTCTAGTTCAGCTGTTATTTCTGATTTTTCAAGCTCTCTTTCTTGCGAAAACTTCCTTGAAATATAAACAATAACACTACCAACGTACAACACAAAGCATATAATAAGTGCAGTATTTTCATAGAGACTTAGCTCCAACACAGTCACTCCTAATCCATTCGTATTTTCACGCTTCATTAATTGGAATTTCCCTACTAATCCATTTGCTATTGTAACATAAAAACACCGTTTCTTGGAATCTTTCACCCTATTAAAAGAGGCATGATTGTTTCATCATGCCTCTGAAATATGTTGAATGATTGTTTGAATTGCTTCTTTTCCATTATATTTTTTTAGAGCTGTTTTATACATTTCATTATTTTGATTTAATTCTTCGACATGCTTTATAAGAGATTTCACAGTCACATCTTCTTCATACAATACGGAAGCATATCCTTGTCTTTCAAAAGACTCTGCATTTAGTATTTGATCTCCACGACTTGCAAATTTCGATAGTGGAATTAAAACCATCGGCTTTTGCAATGTTAAAAACTCAAAAATGGCATTAGAGCCCGCACGTGAAATAACAAAATCTGTTATCGCTAATATGTCTGGCAGTTCTCCATGTACATATTCAAATTGTCTATATCCTTCTTTATTTTGTAAACTTTCATCAAGATTACCTTTTCCGCAAAGGTGAACAATTTGATATTTTTTCAGAAGTTCTGGTAACGCTTCTCGAACCGTTTCATTAATTTTTTTTGCGCCCAAACTTCCTCCCATGATTGTAATAACTGGCTTTTTACGTGAAAAACCTAAAAATGCTAAACCTTTTTCCCGATTTCCCTTTAGTACTTCTTCACGTACAGGAGATCCTGTATAAATTACTTTTTCTTTCGGTAAATGTTTCGCAGCTTCTTCAAATGTAACAAATATTTTCGAAGCGAAACGGAGCGCAATTTTGTTTGCTAGTCCTGGCGTCATATCAGATTCATGTAATAAAACAGGGACTCTATTTAGCCATCCTCCAATTACGACTGGTACAGATACGAAACCACCTTTTGAAAAAATCACATCCGGTTTTAGTTTTCGAATCCTTACATACGCATCCATAACACCCTTCATTACAAGAAATGGATCTTTTATATTTTTCAAATCAAAATAACGGCGTAGCTTTCCGCTCGCAATACTATAGTACGGAATGCCTTCCTTTTCTATAATCGTTTTCTCAATTCCTTGATGAGAACCAATATAAGAAATATCCCAATTCTGTTCTTGTAAATGTGGAATGATGGCTAAATTAGGTGTTACATGCCCTGCCGAACCGCCACCTGTAAAGACTATTTTTTTCATACGTCTCCCCCTTCTAGACTATAATACACTAAAATATCTTGCCTCGGGGTGAGAAAATACCATAGCCGTTACAGACGCTTCTGGCTCCATCATAAATCCTTCCGTTAATGAAATACCTATTTCCTCTGGATGAATTAAGCGAAATAGCTTTTCTTGATCTGCGAGTTCTGGACATGCTGGATAACCGAAGGACACTCGTATTCCTCTATATTTCGTACGGAAGCGTTCTTCCATTGTCAGTTCTGGTGAATCTGGAATACCCCAACGATCACGAATAAGCATATGTGCCTTTTCAGCAAGTCCTTCTGCTAGTTCGAGCGCTAACGATTGAATGGCATGACTGCGTAAATAATCACCTTTCGCCTTCCACTCTTCAGCAATGTCACGAACACCTTCTCCAACCGTAACAGATAGGAAAGCAACATAGTCCATCTCATCTCCGACTGGGCGTAAATAATCACCTAAAGTACGATATGGTGCTTTTCCTTGTCTTGGGAATGTGAAACGTTCTATAACACGCGTATGATCTTCTGGATCATATATTACAATATTCTGTCCGTCGCTTTGCGCTGGGAAAAATTGATACACTGCTTTCGGTTTTAACCAAGATTGTCCTTCCTGCAATAATTCATCTATTAAATCATTTAATTCATGCGCTCTTTTATCTCCCTCTCGCAAAAGTTTCTTCACACTTCCCTTTAGGCCAAGGTGATGTCCAAGCAGCATTTGTCTATTTAGAAATGGCGCGAGATGTGAAACAGGAACATCTCTTAATACAATTCGTTTTGTTGAATCCGGCACGATAACCTCAGCCTTCGGTAATGGTTCAATTACTGCTGGAATTTCTACTTTCTTCTCTTCTTTTGTTACGATATGAAGATGACGTTCTTTTTTATCCTGCTTCATCTTCTCACGCTCTTCTTCTTTTTGAAGCTTATTAATAATATCCAGCCCCGTCATCGCATCACTTGCATAACATACGAGCCCTTTATAAGATGGCGAAATGCGATTATCTGTAAACTTTCTCGTTAACGCTGCCCCGCCTACAACAATTGGAATATCAATATCCGCCGCTTTTAAATCTTCAGCAGTCGTTACCATTTGTTGAGCCGATTTTACTAATAAACCAGAAAGACCTATAATATCAGGCTTCTTTTCTTGTACTTCTTGCACAATTCGATCCGAGCGAACATTAATTCCTAAATTAATAATCTCATATCCGTTATTTGCTAAAATAATTTCAACGAGATTTTTCCCAATATCATGCACATCACCTTTTACAGTTGCTAATAATACTTTCCCTTTTTTCGCACTATCGCTAGATTCCATATGTGGCTCTAAATAACTTACAGCAGCTTTCATACTTTCAGCACTTTGCAATACTTCAGCAACGATAAGCTCATTATTATTAAATAATCGTCCTACCTCATCCATTCCTGTCATAAGTGGGCCATTAATAATATCCAAAGGTTTTCTTCCTTCTGTAAGTGCGAGACTTAAATCTTCGTGTAAACCTTGTTTCGTACCTTCTACAATGTAATTTGCGAGCCTTTCATCAAGAGTTAATGTTTCTTGGACAACAACATCTTTCTTTTTTGCCACGCGATAGAAGTTTGTAAATTTTTCTAACGTCTCTTGCGTCGTTTCAAAAAGCAATGCATCTGCAAGGCGTTTTTCTTCATCAGGAATTGACGCATAGCGCTCTAATTTTTCCGTATTTACAATCGCGTAATCTAACCCTGCTTTCGTTGCATGATATAAAAAGACGGAATTTAACACTTCGCGACCAGCTGGTGGTAAACCAAATGATATGTTACTTACACCTAAAATCGTTAAACACTCTGGTAATGCTTCTTTAATAAGGCGAATCCCTTCTATCGTCGCAGCCGCCGAGCCAATATACTCTTCATCACCTGTCCCTACAGGAAATACAAGTGCATCAAAAATAATATCTGATGGGCGTATACCATATTTCGTCGTCAATAACTCATAACTTCTTTTCGCAATTTCTAGTTTTCTTTCCGCACTTACTGCCATTCCATCTTCATCAATTGTCCCTACAACAATAGCTGCACCATATTTCTGAAGAAGCGGCGTCACTTTTATAAATCGCTCTTCTCCATCTTCTAAATTAATTGAATTAATAACAGCTTTCCCTTGAATATAAGTAAGAGCTCGCTCCATCACATGTTCATCTGTTGAGTCAATCATAATCGGTACTTTTAACACTTTCGTAACTTCTGCCAAGAAGTTTTCCATATCTTCTATTTCATCGCGGTCCGGGTCTGCCATACAAATGTCAATAATATGAGCATTTTTCTTCACTTGCGCTCTAGCGATTTCAGCAGCCTCTTCAAATTTCCCTTCTGCTACTAATCGTTTAAATTTACGTGATCCAATAACATTTGTTCTTTCACCAACAAATAACGGTCTCATAGAGTCATCATATTGCAGTGCCTCTAATCCACTAACCCCATGTCCCTCTCTCTCTTGCTGTTCACGAGGTTTAAGAGACGTTAATGCGGATTTCATTGCTTTTATATGTTCTGGTGTTGTACCACAACAACCACCGATAATATTAACCCATCCTTCTTCTGCAAATCGCTTCACTTTCTCGGCAAGCGAGGATGGAGATTCATGATAATGTCCATCTTCATCAGGAAGACCTGCATTTGGATAACAAGAAATGTAACACTCCGATAAATCAGATAGAGAACGAATATGGTCTCTCATAAACTCCGGACCAGTCGCACAGTTTAATCCAACAGATAATGGCTTCATATGTTCTACCGATAAGTAAAAAGCCTCAATTGTTTGCCCAGCTAGAGTCGTTCCCATCGGTTCAATCGTTCCCGAAATCATGATAGGTACAATTGTATTTAGTTCATCAAAAGCCGCTTGAATTCCAATATAAGCAGCCTTCACGTTACGCATATCTTGACTCGTCTCAACGAGTAATACATCCACTTCTCCTTTCAACAATCCTCTTGCCTGCCGCGTATAGGCTTCAATTAATTCTTCAAACGTTACACCACCAGTAACACTAATCGCTTTCGTCGTCGGTCCCATTGCTCCCGCAACATATACTTCCTTCCCGCTTTCTTCGACTGCTTGCTTCGCTAAACGCGCTGCCTTCTCATTTAGCTCCTCGTCTAAATAAGATAACTCATAATCACTTAGTACAATATTGGTTGCCCCAAATGTATTTGTTTCAATAATATCCGCTCCAGCTTCAATATAAGCTTTATGAATCTTTAAAATAACATCTGGTCTTGTTTCTACTAAATACTCATTACACCCTTCGTACTCCTCTCCTCCGAAATCTTCCGCAGTTAAATCCTCTTGCTGGATCATCGTTCCCATTGCACCATCTAATATTAAGATGTTATTTTGTAATTTTTCTTCTATACATTTCATCAATTAATACCTTCTTTCACTTCTTGCTTTTCTCTCACATATTTAACAAGATGTTCTGTAATTTCATATTTTAGAAATGGTGTAATAAGATAAATGCCGTTAAAGTATTTCATCGCAGCATCGATCAATTCTTGAGAAATACGAATCCCTTCCTCAATTGCTGCCTCTTTCGTTTCATGTCCATCCATTCTCTCTCTTACTGCTTCAGGTAAAGTAATACCTGGCACCTCAAAATGAAGAAAATCTGCATTCCGTTTACTTATTAATGGCATAATCCCAATAAAAATAGGTTGTTCTAAATGCTTTGTCGCTTCATACACTTCTTCAATTAACGCGATATCATAGATTGGCTGCGTTAAGAAATATTCTGCTCCAGCATCTATTTTCCGTTCCATTCGCTTAACCGCTGCTTTTAAATGTCTTACATGCGGGTTAAATGCACCGCCCACAGAAAACCTTGTTGCCGGTCCAATGGATTTCCCTAAAACGGAACGCCCATCGTTCATTTCTTTAATCATTTTAATGAGCTCGATAGAGGACAAATCATATACAGAAGTGGCACCTGGAAAATCACCAACGCGCGCTGGATCTCCAGTTAAAGCTAACACTTCTTCCATGCCTAACGCTGATAATCCTAGTAAATGAGATTGTAGTCCGATGACGTTATGGTCTCTACATGTTAAGTGCGTCAATACCGGAATATCATGCTTCGTTAATAATGCTCCCATTGCCATATTCGAGATACGGGGCGATGCTAATGAATTATCTGCTAGAGTAATAGCATCTGCTCCAGCTCTTTTCAATGCTCTTGCGCCTTCAAAAAACCGCTGCGTATCTAACGTTTTTGGTGGATCTAATTCCACTACTACTGTCGTTTGTTTTTTTGCTTTCTCTGCTAAAGTGACATGAGCTTTTGAACGTTTCTCATGTGTATGAACTACTTTCGGTCTTTGAACCGTATCCTTTTCTATTACAGGCATAACATTTAGAGTAGCACGTTTCATACTTTCAATATGTTCTGGAGTCGTGCCACAACAACCGCCCAATAACCGAATACCTTGCTCAATAAATTTCGGTGTCATCGCTTCAAAATAAGCTGGACTTCCCTCATATACGTATCGTCCCTCTACATAATTTGGGAGACCTGCGTTTGGATATGCTGACAAGTAACCATTTTTCGGAATCGATATCATTTTAAAAGCTTCCGTCATATGAAGTGGCCCTAGTTGGCAGTTCAATCCAACAACATTTGCACCGTAATCTAAAAGCTGTTTTAATATTTCATTTACATCATTTCCATTTTGAGTCGTACCCGCCTCATGTAACGCCAATTGCGCTACAATTGGAATATTTGTTTCTTTTCGTAACACCTGGACAGCATGAAGTAATTCAAACTCATCATAAAAAGTCTCTAATAGCAGTCCATCTACCTGTTCTTCTAATAATGCACTTGCCTGTTCCAGTAACATAAATTCTCGCTCCATATCAGTTGTCGTAACCGCCCCGATATGTTTCATACCACCAATTGTGCCTAAAATTGCATTTCTGTCTGTAACAGATGCTTTCGCCAGTTTTACTGCCGCTCTATTAATTTCAGTAACTTGATTTTCTAATCCATACATACGTAATTTCGCTTCATTTGCTCCGTACGTATTTGTTTGAATCACATCTGCCCCAGCCGCTACATATTGCTTATGAATCGATATAATTAAATCTGGATCAGATATATTCAATTCTTCAAAACTACTTTGTAAACCATGTGAATGTAATAACGTCCCAACCGCACCATCACCTATTACAATTCCTTTTGATAATAAATCTAGTAATTTCACAAATCTCCCTCATTTCTATCAATATAAAAACCCCCTCTTCACTTTGAAGAGGGGGACATAATCGATCCTCCTCTTATTATGCAAAACATTCGTTTTGCAGGTATTAGCACCGTTTCAAACATTTCGTTTGAAGGTTGCCGGGTTTCACAGGGCCTTTCCCTCCACCGCTCTCAATAAGAGTTTGTCTTTATTATTTTATTTATGTAGCTAAAAGGAAATGCGTTCCCCTTTTAACAATGTTTGTTAATTTTTTTATAAATTTAGCACGCACAAATACAAAAGTCAATGACACTTGCGGAAAAATAAAAATTATTTAAAATAAAGTTGCAATTCAATTATCTTTTGTTGTAAAGTTAAAAACATAATAAAATTTCATACGAACATTCTTATCTAGAGAGGTAGAGGGACTGGCCCTATGACGCCTCAGCAACCATTAACATTTGTTAATAAGGTGCTAATTCCAGCAAATTGTGAAAGATTTGACAGATGAGAAGAAGACTCTATTCAAACCGAAAGCCTTCTTCTTAGAAGGCTTTTTTTATTTTATATTCAACTAATGGTTCAATTTAAAAAGGAGGAATTTTCACATGTCAACTATCGAAACAAAATTAGCGCAAATCGGAAACCGGAGTGAAACTACAACAGGAACTGTTAATCCACCTGTTTATTTTTCAACTGCTTATCGTCACGAAGGAATTGGTAAATCTACTGGATTTGATTATTCACGAACTGGAAATCCAACGCGCGGCCTATTAGAACAAGCAATCGCAGACTTAGAATGCGGCGAACAAGGTTATGCCTGTAGTTCAGGGATGGCAGCCGTTCTTCTTGTCCTTTCCCTATTCCGCTCTGGAGACGAACTTATTGTTTCGGAAGATTTATACGGTGGCACTTATCGATTATTTTCTGAGCACGAAAAAAAGTGGAACGTTCGATGTAGATACGTAAATACACAATCTATTAAACAAATTGAGCAAGCCATCACAACGAAAACGAAGGCTATTTTCATAGAAACTCCAACTAATCCATTAATGCAAGTTACCGATATTGCCGCTGTTGCAACTGTAGCGAAAAGACACGGACTACTTCTTATTGTAGACAACACATTCTACACACCTTATATACAGCAGCCATTAACAGAAGGTGCCGATATCGTACTTCATAGTGCAACGAAATATTTAGGTGGTCATAACGATGTACTAAGCGGACTTGTCGTTGCAAAAGGAAAGGAACTTTGTGAGGAAATCGCTCATTATCATAATGCCTCTGGTGCAGTCTTAAGTCCATTTGACTCATGGCTATTAATTCGTGGTATGAAAACGTTAGCGCTTCGCATGAGACAACATGAAGAAAATGCAAAAGCAGTTGTTGCTTATTTAAATGATGAGGATGGGGTGACAGATGTATTTTATCCTGGAAGAGGCGGCATGATCTCATTTCGTCTGAAAGATGAAACATGGATTAATCCATTCTTACAATCTTTATCCTTAATTACATTTGCCGAAAGTCTCGGTGGTGTTGAAAGTTTAATGACATATCCAGCAACGCAAACACACGCTGATATTCCTGAAGAAATTAGAACAGCAAACGGTGTATGTAATCGTCTTCTTCGATTTTCCGTTGGTATTGAAAATAGTAACGATTTAATTCAAGACTTACAGCAAGCCGTTAAACTTGTAAAAGAAGGTGTAAGAATATGAGTTATTCTATAGATACACTCTTACTGCACAACCAATATAAACATGACTCGCAAACAGGAGCTGTTAACGTTCCCATCTATAACACATCAACATTTCACCAATTTGATGTAGATACGTTTGGGAAATATGACTATAGCAGGTCAGGAAATCCAACTCGTGAAGCTCTTGAAGACATCATTGCTTTATTAGAAGGCGGAACAAAAGGATTTGCCTTCGCATCAGGAATTGCAGCGATTTCTACTGCATTCCTCCTCCTTTCACAAGGTGATCACGTACTCATTTCAGAAGACGTATACGGAGGGACTTATCGAATGATAACTGAAGTTCTCTCCCGTTACGGTGTTTCACATACATTTGTTGATATGACCAATTTAGAAGAAATAAAACAAAACATTAAGCCAAATACAAAACTCTTTTATGTAGAAACACCTTCCAATCCACTTTTAAAAGTGACAGATATTCGTGCTGTTTCTAAACTTGCAAAATCTATTGGCGCCCTTACTTTTGTTGATAATACATTTTTGACACCACTATTCCAGAAACCACTTGACCTTGGCGCTGATGTCGTTCTTCATAGTGCCACAAAATTCATTGCCGGTCATAGTGATGTTACTGCCGGATTAGCAGTTGTAAAAGATGCCGATCTCGCTCAAAAACTTGGCTTTTTACAAAATTCATTCGGCGCTATTCTAGGCCCGCAAGATTGTTCTCTCGTACTTCGTGGTCTAAAAACATTGCATGTACGTCTTGAGCATTCAGCTGCTAATGCCAATAAAATTGCACACTATTTACAAGAGCACGCTAAAGTTCAAAATGTCTATTATCCAGGATTACAAACACATCTTGGATTTAACATTCAACAATCTCAAGCTACATCAGCAGGAGCTGTCCTATCTTTCACTTTACAATCAGAAGACGCACTTCGCCAATTTTTATCAAAAGTAAAATTACCTGTCTTTGCGGTTAGTTTAGGGGCTGTCGAATCGATCCTTTCCTACCCAGCCAAAATGTCACATGCAGCACTATCGCAAGAAGCTCGTGATGAAAGAGGGATTTCAAATTCATTACTTCGGCTATCCGTCGGTCTTGAAAATGTTGACGATTTAATATCCGATTTTGAAAATGCCCTTTCTTATGTAGAAGAACCTGTAAATGCATAGAGAGCAGAGAAGATATGAAATTAAGTTATCATATCTTCTTTTTTACGCTGATAAGTATATTTTTCAACCCTTCGTATAATTCATAAAAAAATGATAGATCACTATCTGTTTCCAAGTAATGAATTAATTGATATATTAAGAAGTAAAAAAGGGGCAAAAATAATGGATACATGTGCAGATGTTTTAATTGTTATCGATTTACAAAATGGAGTATGTTATAGTGGAGAGCATTTATTTAATTTACAAAATTTACTTACAAAAGTAAATAAAAGAATTTCTTCATACAGAAAATCAAATAAACCAATTCTTTTCGTTCAACATTGTGATGATGATTTAGTACCTGAAAAAGAACTTTGGGCTATTCATTCAGATTTAGATGTTCAAAAACAAGATTTTTTTGTAAGAAAAACACATGCCAATTCTTTTTATAACACAAACTTGAAAGAGATTTTAGATCAATTATCTGTACATCGTATTGAATTTTGTGGTGCCCAAACAGAGTACTGTATGGATACCACGATTAAATTTGCCCATGGACTAGGGTACGAAAACTTCATGTTCCAGAAAGCAACCTCTACGTTAAATAATCCATTTATGTCCGCAAAAGAGACAATTGATTTTTATGAAAATATATGGAACCACAGATTTTTAAAATTGATGAAAGATGAAATCTAGAATACATAACTAACGTCTTGGTAATTCTAAGATTTATCAGCTATATTCAAGCATTTCATTTTCACCATAAAGAAGCTGACTACATTCAGCTTCTTTTCTTTTAACCTGTTTTATATTCTATATATAACATTATAATTCCTTTGTCATATTATTTTAAAAATTTTGTATATTCATTTGAAAGAATAAGAAAATCATGATAAAATTGTGTTACAAATATATCTATATCTTTCAATTTTTAAAACGCATCGAAATTTTCACCCAAAAATGTCATTTTACAAAACCGTACTAAATTATCTACTTTATTTACATCAGGGTCTCTTTTCTTACAATTTCTTTACTTTAGGAATGTTTTTCTGCAACAACTGTTTCCTTTTCTTTAATTTTTTGGTATGTATAATATGGTATAACAGCTCACACGGAGGTGGAAAAGAACATGTTAGAAACCTTTCAAAAAGAAATAGAACTATATGAAAGCAATGCAGAATTATTGAAAGTACTTGCTCATCCTGTTCGCTTATGTATTGTAAAAGGATTAATTGAACGTGGTCCAAGCAACGTTTCTACAATGTACACTGGCTTAAACATGCCACAATCTACAATTTCACAGCATTTAGCAAAGTTAAAAAGTGCTAAAATCGTTTCAAGTGAAAGAAAAGGATTGGAGATTTATTACAAAGTAGAAAACGAGACAATTATTCAACTCGTTCGCGTATTATTGGGTTAGGGACTCATAGACAGAGAAAAAGGACGTATTTTATATTTTTCATCTCATATCTTTAATATAAATATATATCATGAGAGGAAATATATGATGCTACATAAGTCGTATTAAAAAACAAGACACAGAACTATGCTGTGTCTTGTTTTTTTATATTTTCAAATACCGATCCAAGTGTAACTGTTGCATATGTTTCGTATGTATAACAACATCACATGCACTCCCTAATCCTCCACTCAAAATCATAGAATGAACTGCACGATTTTGTTTTTGAATTTCAGAAAAAGGATCCCTATCTTGATGATTCGTAAGCAGCTCTAGTATTCCTGCTGCTAACAAAAACTCAGATTGTTTCTTATGCCATACCATATTCATACCTTGCAGGCTAAACATTTCTTTCAGTTCGTCCCAATGAATATGAGTGGTAAGATCCATTTCACCTGGATACGCTAAAGGATTACGAATTAACTTATGCTCGTAATATCCTCGTAAACTCCCTTCTTGATGTGCAGGATGCATCCATTCTTCTTTTGTATATCCATAATCAACTGTAATACATACACCTCGTTGAAACCATTTCGCAATTTCTTTTATATATTCTTCCATCGCAATCGACACTTCAAAACGCTGGCCTTCAGCAAGATGAATATTATATTTCAATAAGTATCGACCAATTCTTTTATGTAACGGCCTACATACTTCTGCAAGTTTCCCTTCCTCTGTGTACGTAACACGTACTTCATACAATATTCCATTTCTCTTCTCAATTACTTCAACAGGAAATGCATCAAATAACTCATTCGAAAAAAGAATCCCCTCGAACGATTCTCCCATTTCACTATGCGACGTATAATATGACACATTAGAAAACGAACAAAGAGTTTTTTGCTGCAATTTTCTATGAAAAGGGCTCATTTCAATTATCGAATAGTTTAAATCAATAAAGGTTTCCGGTGATAATTGCTTCCATTCTTGTAAAACATCATAGGCAAACCTTCCTGTCCCCCCACCAATCTCACAAATATGTGGAACAACTTCACCATTTTCAACAAGACGAATAAAAAACTTAGCAAAGGTTTTTGCAAACACAGAGGATACGTTGCTACTTGTAAAAAAGTCCCCTTGTCTTCCTATTTTTTCACGTTCTTTCATATAATATCCATGTTCCTCTGCGTATAATGCGAGGTTCATATATGTACTGTATGAAATTGAATAATCCTTTTCTTTTTCCATCCATTCTTTTAAAATGAGCTCCATCTTCACACTAGCTCCTTACTGTAAAAATGGATTATTTTCTTTTTCAAAACCAATGCTTGTTTCTGGACCATGTCCACATAGCACCGCTGTTTCATCAGGTAATACAAATAATTTCTCTTCAATACTTCCAATCAATTCTGCAAAACTTCCACCAGGTAAATCTGTTCTTCCAATACTCATTTGGAACAATACATCTCCAGAAAATACAGCATTCGCCTCTTTACAGTAATAAGAAATACTGCCGGGAGAATGTCCTGGTGTCTCAAAAATTTCAAAGTTAAATGAACCAATTGCTAATGCACCTTCTGCATCAATAATATGATCTGCTGGTTTTGCTGTAATGCTGCGATTCATCATAAAGATTTGAGAACCATTTACAGTTGCATCGCCTAACCAATCTGCTTCTTCTTTATGTACGTACACAGGAATATGAAAAGCGTCTCTTACCGCATCAACAGCACCAATATGATCAAAGTGAGCATGTGTTAATAAAACAGCCAATGGCTTTAATTGTTCTTCTTGTAAATATGTAACGAGCTTCTCTCCTTCGTGACCAGGATCAAAGATAATACACTCATTTTGCTCATTCGTTAAAATATAAGCATTTGTTTGTAATGGGCCTAACGGCATTTGTATCCATTTCATATGAAAATCTCCTCCAATTATTAAACTTACTTTCAATGATACAACATTTTTTTCTCTTAGGAAAAGAAAGGATGCTATCTCGACAATCATTTTTAAAACATGTACAATATAAAAGAGTAAATATTCCAAAAACTCATATTAAGGAATGGGTAGACAGAGGAGGATATTGTATGGGCCTTGTTATTATTTTTACGCTTGTCACTCTGTTAGCTGTATTTGCTACGCTTAGAACACTTCGCGAAAAGAATTTTCTCGCGGGCGGCTTTGCAATTGCAACTGTACTCGTTTTCGGATGGTTTACAATCATGACTGTTCTATATAACGGGTACCCACCAGCAGCTTAATTCATTTACATGCTCGTCTTCATCAAGATTTCGCACAAAAAGAGGAAGGGTTTCCCCTTCCTCTTTTCATACTTCACAACTTATATCATCTTCGCTTCGTATTTGTGCTTTTTTACAAGCCAAGCTCCTCCGATAACACCTGCATCATTACCAAGTGTTGCAATAGCTAACTTCGTGCTCTTTACAGCACGTGAGAAAGCATATTGCTCAAAATAGCGTTGAATTGGTTCTAAAAGTGCATCTCCAGCTTTAGAAACACCTCCGCCAATAACGATTTTCTCTGGGTTCAACGTGCTAGAAAGGTTCGCTACAGCTAATCCTAAATAAGAAGCTACCTTTTCTACTACTTCGCCTGCTAGTTCATCACCTTGTCCATGTGCTTCAAATACGTCTTTTGATGTGATACGTCCTTCTTCTGCTAACATAGAACGTAGAATACTTTCTTTATCAGTCTCTTGTATTTTTTGCATAGCAACACGCACAATACCTGTTGCAGATGCTACAGTTTCTAGGCAACCAGACTTCCCACAATTACATGGGAAAGCATTCTCTGTAACGACTGTAATATGTCCGATTTCACCAGCAGCACCGCTTACGCCGTGTACAATCTCTCCATTGGCAATTACACCGCCGCCAACACCAGTGCCAAGCGTCATACAAATTAAATCTTTTGCTCCTTCACCAGCACCTTTCCACATTTCACCAAGCGCTGCTAAGTTCGCATCATTATCAATCACAACAGGTAATCCTGTTTCTACTTCTAATAAATCTTTTAACGGATAGTTCTTCCATCCTAAGTTAACCGCTTCATAAATCATTCCAGACGCCACGTGTACAGGGCCAGGAGCTCCCATACCAATACCGATTAACTTACTTTTTAATTCGCCTAACTCTTCTAACTTTTTATCAATAGCTTTCGCTACATCAAGTGTAATATGTTTTCCTTGCTCATTTGTATTCGTAGGGATTTCCCACTTATGTAAAATTTCACCGTATACATTAATAAATGCTAATTTAATCGTTGTACCACCAAGGTCAACACCAACTAACCATTTCTCTTCCATGTTGCTTACCTACCTTTATCTAATTCTTATTTAGCTCTTTTTGAATTTCTTGCTTCAATAAAAATAAAGCTGTTTGATAGTCTTGTGGATCGATTAGCTGTGATTGATTTAATTCACGCAATTCATCTTGCATTAATTGTAAATCTGCAATTCGATCTCCCGTATAAATAATCGTACCAAATTTCTTTAGCAATTGCTGAATATCATATATAGATACCATTTCATCACCCTCTATGCTCACTTACTATAAAAAATTATAATAAGAAAACGTTCACATATTTTATTATAATCAAGAAGAAAAAGTCTCGTCAATTTTTATTTGTCTATACAAGCCCATTTTTAACCATTGTTCCTTTTTCTGTAATAATTTTTTCTACATTTTTATCAAACGGCTCTATTGGAATATGGTCTACCATTTGAAAACTATAAGCTAATGATAGCGTTTTCCCTTTATAATGCATGAGATAACGATCATAATAGCCACCACCATATCCAATCCGTTCTCCTCGCTCTGTATAAGCTACACCTGGTACAATTTGAAGGTCAATTTCATCTGCATTCACTTCTTCCGTAAGCGCTGGAATTGGCTCACGTAAATTCATATACACTGTTTCTAACTGATCAAAATTGCTAATTTTCCTAAAGGACATTGTTCTTGCTTCTTTATTACACTTCGGAACGACAACTTTCTTTCCTTCTTCCCAAGCTTTTTCGATAATAGGATATGTATTCACTTCATTTTCCATTGAGAGAGTGATTCCAATTGTTTTAGCTTCAGCCCACTCTTTTTGCGCATACAACGAAAATGCTATTTGCTCTGATAAAGTTGTATACCGTTCTTTTGATAAAGAATTCATGTGCTCTATTATTTGTTTACGTAAACGTAGTTTCTCTTCTCTCACACATTTCCCCCCTCACAGTGATACTTTGCTCTACGATGATAGTGTATCACTTTTAAGAGAGGAATCGAATAAAAAAAGAAACAGTAGGAAAATATTCCTACTGCTTACTTTGTTTCACGGTGTAACGTAGACTTCTTGTCACGCTTGCAATACTTTTTAAGCTCGATACGCTCAGCGTTGTTACGTTTGTTTTTCTTTGAGATATAGTTACGATCTCCGCATTCTGTACATGCTAGAGTAATATTCACACGCATTCTTATTTCCCTCCAGTACTAATAACTTAAATCAGACTATACTATAATACCACTTTTAAAATAAAAATTCTACACCTTTTGATATTGTCTAATTTTTTCTATAAGATTTTTCATGTTTTCCCTTGCTATTACTGGGTTTCTAGCATGTGAATACACTAAAAATTTCGGTTGTTTTGTGTCAGAAACGATATAAGACCACTCTTTTTCGGTATATTTGAACTGTACTCCTTCAAATATGCCTTCTTCCTTCCTTTCGATATCAGCCAATAATTTCCTCATCACTTTCCCTTTTTCATTCCATGAACATACAACTTCATCACAAAGTAAATAAAGCGGCGGTGATTGCTCTACTATGCTGAGAAAGGTTTTTCCCTGCAATGCTATTAACTCGAATAACTTTCCAATTCGATATAAAATATCTCGCTTCCATCTCGCTTGAAACGATTTTTTTTCATCCTGCGTATAAAATAGAAGATAACATTCTCCTAATTTCAAAGACATTGGGTAAATATTTCCTGCCGATTCCAGTAATAAATCTGGAATATCAATCTCTTCAAAATCCGTCCCTTGGTAAATATTACTATGATTATCATATAACTCGAAATAATTTCCTTGCTCTGAAAACATAAGCGCCATATTTGCTTTACTTGATTTCATCAAAGCTTTCACATGATCCTTTTGTTCGCCCGCATAAATCCACGTAACTGTGCATCCGAGCCTTTGCAAAAAGAGCATAAGCAAATGTTGTAACATATCATTTCTCTTATTAATAAGAAGATGGAACTTCTGTTTTTTTATTTTCTCAATATCAATACGCTCTAATACAGCCTCTATATAATTATGTAAAGAAACGTGTACTAGCTTATTCCGCCCCATTTCCTTCTCACATACGTAATAAAACGACTCAGACATATACACTTGTTCTATCGCTTTTTGCTGCTTATACGTTAACTGTGCCCCATCCTTACCATACAACTTTATAACAATCTCTTTTTCTTTTTCCGCTTGAATGAAAACCCCGCCCGCACATTGCAAATCTTGAATGCTGTACTGAAAAAGTGATTCGTTCATTTCTTTGCATTCCATCGTATGAATCCCAATACCATGAATTGCATGAAGAAAAAGATTTTTATAAGAAGTCGTTTCTATATGTTCTTGACTCCCGATTAATATACTTTCCCCTTTTGTGAAAAGAGATCCGTACGCCATCGCAACCTTTACAATAAATTGAGGCGTAATCTCCACATTACCTCTTCCTACAATGCGGCTTTTTTGCAACCATCCTGCACTCTTCTCACTTTCTTGAACACCAGCCGATCCGACTACCGAATGACTATCAATCGCCTTATATGGCCATAGTTTTCCCTTTTGCTTAATTACCGTACTTTTCCCTATATGACAATGGTCCGCTACAATGCTTTTTTGAAACAATGTAACGTCATCTTCCACCATTGTATGTTCTCCTATTGTCGTTTCTAGTAACTCACAATATTTCCCAATGTGCGCATTTGCAAAAATAATACTCTTTTGAAGATGAGAATAACTTGAAACAACACTATTTTTCCCGATAATAGAGTATGGCTCAATTACAGATCCAGCACCAATTCTTGCTCCTTCACCAATAAAAGAAGGACCGTGAATTTTCGTTCCTTTTCCAATCGTTACCCCTTCTCCCATCCATACCATCGGTAATACTTCCGTATATGGAATAGGTACTTGCAATTTTTTCGTTAACAAATCAAATTGTGCTTGTCGATATTGATCAAATGTACCGATATCTAACCAGTAACCTTCTGACAAATATGCAAATAATGCGTTCTTATTTGCCAATAACGGAAACACATCTTGACTAAAATCAAAAAATTCTCGGGGCGGTATGTAAGAAAAAATTTCTGGCTCCATAATATATATACCTGTATTCACAATATTAGAGACTACTTCATTCCAACTCGGTTTTTCTATGTATCGTGTAACCTCTTGTTCTTTGTTCATTACAACTAAACCAAATGAGAGTGGATTTTCTACTTCCTTTACAAACATAGTTACCATTCTTTTCTTTTGTTCATGAAACGTAATTCCTTCTGATAATTGAAAATCAGTTAACGCATCCCCACTTATGACAACAAACGGTTCATCCAAAAATTTTTCCGCTTGTTTAATACTCCCTGCAGTTCCAAGCGGTGGAGAGTCTTCAAAGTAGTACAAGTTAACGCCCCATTTGCTACCGTCACCAAAATATTGCTTAATAGCCGTACTCATATACTGAACAGTAATTGCAATCTCACGTATACCATGCTGACGCAATAATTCAATGTTGTATTCTAAAACTGGCTTTTCTAATAATGGCAACATCGGCTTTGGAGTATTACATGTTAATGGTCTAAGGCGTCGTCCTTTTCCTCCAGCTAAAATAACCCCCTTCATATACTTCAGCCTCCACTTATATAATGTTCAGTAACTTCATATACGATATGTATATTATCTACCCAGCATTAACTAGCAGTATAAAATAAAGTGAAACTTTAATCAGTGGGGGTTTTCTTCATCCCCTACTGATTATTAGCCTTGACCAATCGGGCCGACAGGCAGTAAAGTTCCCCTTATATACATTCACCTTTCAACAACTGAAGAAAGCGCTTACTATTAACTTTTAAAATATTACTTAATAAGCGAATAACATATACGCCCTATTTTTTCCATTATATTATGATACATCTTATCATCATAAACTAAAGGAAACAACGAGCTTTTTTTGTCATGTTTTGACTAAAAAAAGCAGGTGATGTTTCACCTGCTTTTTTCTTTATTCATTTAATAAGTAATGCTTTCCCTTTACTAAATAAAAAACATTTTCAGCAATATTTGTAATATGGTCTGCTACACGTTCGATATATCTCGCTACAAAGGATAATTGTGTAATTTGTGTAATTGCTTCTGGTTGTTCTGGAACTGAAGATATAAATTCACGAATCGCTTTCCCATATATTTCATCAACAGAATCATCCATTTCGGCAATTTGCTTCGCAAAAGTTAAATTTTCTTGCTCATATGCATCTAGCGCTAACTGTAACATCTTATTTGCAATCGCAAACATCTCATCAAGATTGTGCAAACTAACAGACACGTCTTTTTCCCCGAGACGAATGGTTGATTTCGCAATATTAACAGCATGATCTGCAATCCGTTCTAAATCTGTCGCTGTTTTAATTGAAATGAAAATCCTTCTTAAATCACTTGCTACAGGTTGTTGCTTCGTAATGAGCATAAGCGCAAGATCATTTATTTCCTCTTCTAAATTATCCATACGATAATCACCATCTATTACCTCTAACGCTTTCTCTACATCCTTTTTATGAAGCCCTTCCATAGCAAGCAATAAAGCTTCTCTCGCTAGTTCACCAAGCTCAATCACCTTTTGCTGTAACGTTTTTAAATCACATTGAAATTGTTCTCGTACCATTGTTTCTTCCCCCTCAATATTATGTGCCAATATATATAACTCTCCTACCTAGCCTACTTATATAAGCCTTAAGATAGGAGAAGTATTACTTCTCTAATTTAAATGAGGTAAAAATAAGAAATACCCTCTGTTAAGAGGGTATTTGCTCTTAGCCTTGCTAGCGACATCAACCGAATCGGCCTGTAATATAATCTTCTGTACGCTTATCTGAAGGTGTCGTAAATAATTTATTTGTATCTGTATACTCCACAACTTCTCCACTTAAGAAGAAAGCAGTTTTATCTGAAATACGCGCAGCTTGTTGCATGTTATGCGTTACGATAACGATACTAAAATCTTTCTTTAACTCTTGAATTAATTCTTCTACTTTTAATGTTGAAATTGGATCTAGTGCCGATGTTGGCTCATCCATTAAAATAACGTCTGGTTCAATCGCTAAACAACGTGCGATACATAGACGCTGTTGCTGTCCACCAGATAAACCGTATGCATTATCATGCAAACGATCTTTTAACTCATCCCAAATCGCTGCTCCACGTAAACTTTTTTCAACAATTTCATCTAACGTTTTCTTGTCGCTAATACCATGAATTTTCGGGCCGTATGCTACATTTTCATAAATAGATTTTGGAAATGGATTTGGTTTTTGGAACACCATTCCTACATGTGTTCGTAATTCTTCAACTGGGTATGATTTATCAAATATATTGCGCTCTCTATATTCAATTACGCCTGTAGTTCGCACGATTGGTACTAACTCTACCATACGATTTAATGTTTTTAAGTACGTTGATTTACCACAACCACTTGGCCCGATAATTGCTGTAACTTCATTCTCATGAATACTTAAGTTAATATCTTTTAAAGCATGGTCTTCTCCATACCATAAATTTAAGTTTTTCGTATCAAATACTACTTTCTTTGGCGCAGTCTCAATTTTCTCCTCGTTTTTCACCTGTACATTTACTACTGTTGCTACCATTTGAATTCCCCTTTCATCCATTTCCAACTTATTTTCGATTTCGTAACCATAGGACAACTATATTGATCAAGAGCAACAAACCTAACAAAACAATCATCCCAGCAGCTGCTACATACTGAAATTCTTCCTGTGGTCTACTCATCCAATTAAAAATTTGAATTGGTAAAACTGTAAATCTATCAAACATACTAAACGGAACATAATTTGCAAATGCAAGTGCCCCGATAACTAATAACGGTGCCGCTTCTCCAATCGCTCTTGATATCGCTAACGTACAACCTGTTATAATTCCTGGGAACGCATATGGCAATACAACTTGATACATCGTTTGCCACTTCGTAGCACCTAACCCGTAAGAAGCTTCTAATAATGACCTCGGTACAGATCGTATCGCTTCTTGACTCGCTACAACAACTGTCGGTAAGACGAGTAAGCTCATCGTCAGTGCCGCTGCAATAATACTCTCACCTAAATGAAGAGCGTATACAAAAATGGTTAAGCCGAGTAATCCAAATACGACGGAAGGTACTCCTGCTAACGTTTGATTATTAATTTCTATTACCTTTTTAAATATAGATTCCTTCGCATATTGCTCTAAATAAAGAGCAGTTCCGACCCCAAATATAAAGGAGAGTGGTATAACAATACTCATAAATAATATTGTTCCTGACAAAGCTGCAGCAATCCCTGCTTCTTTCGGATTACGCGAAGCGAAGTTTGTAAAGAAATCTAACGAAAGGTAACTGACACCTTTTTCAAAAATTTGAAAAAGTAAAATAAGCAGGATTACTATTGAAAACAAAATTGCCATATAAAATAACAATTTGTAAATTCGATCTTTTAAAAAACGTGATGCCATATTTTCTTGTATTTTTTTATGATTCAACATGCGCATATTATGTCACCCTCCTAAAGCGGCGCATAATAAACTGCGAAATGATGTTCATTATAAAAGTAAACAAGAATAACGTTGCGCCTACAGCGTACATGCTGTAATAAGTAAGTGTTCCATGCGGAGCATCACCTAAACTCACTTGCACAATATAAGCTGTTAACGTTTGAATAGAGTGTGTCGGATCGAGCGATACGTTCGGTGTGGACCCTGCTGCAATTACAACGATCATCGTTTCACCGATTGCTCTGGAAGCAGCTAATATAATTGCTGCCATAATCCCTGCGAAAGCTGAAGGAAACACGACTTGTTTTACCATCTCAAACCGAGTTGCTCCAAGTGCCAACGAAGCTTCTTTCGTTCCTTTTGCTACAGCTCTCATTGCATCTTCAGACAGAGATGCAATTGTAGGTATCATCATAAAGCCAATCACAATACCTGGACTAATCGCATTAAAAAACTGTAAATCAGGTATAATCCGTTGTAAAAGCGGTGTAACAACTGTTAATGCAAAAAAGCCATATACAATTGTCGGGATACCTGCTAATAGTTCTAACATCGGTTTTAATACTTTTCTCACACTGTTTGAAGCATATTCGCTTAAAAATACGGCACACGCTAAACCGATAGGAATTGCTACGAACATAGCGATTGCTGTTACAAGTACCGTTCCACATATAAGTGGTAATATACCGAATTTAGGATCTTCAAAAAAAGGTAACCATTCTTTCTCTGTCAAAAAGGAGAGCAATGATATTTTTTGAAAAAACATTATTGTTTCATTAGAGAGCGTAAAAATAATTCCAAGTGTCGTCGCAATAGACACGCTAGCAATTATTTTTAGTAATAATGGAACGATTCGATTGATTCGCTGCGTTTTTTTTCTATGTTTTGTATTTCTTTCAATCAAATGTTGTACAGAAAATGTAGTTTGACTTTTGTCATTATAAGCCAAAGATGAAAACCCCTTTCCACCCTGACATTACCTTTTTATTTCTGTTAACATCCGCAGCTGTTCATTGTATTTTTCTTTTGGTAATTTTACATATCCAACCTCTTCAGCAAGATTGCCAACATGCTGAATCATAAACTCAATATAATTTGCTACATTCATTTTATTTCGGATAGATGCATGATTCACATAAGCAAATAGCGACCTAGATAACGGCTTATACTCACCTGATTGGATGGTATCTTTCGTCGGAAGTACACCATTTACTTTTATTGCTCTCACCTTATCTCGATTGGCCATATAATAAGCATATCCTACAAAAGCAATGGCATTTTTATCATTCATTACCCCTTGCATAATAACTTGATCATCTTCAGACAAAGAGACTTTTTTTACAATGCGACTTTTTTGTAAGATGACATTTTGAAAATAATCATACGTACCAGAGTCTACACCTGGCGCGTAAAACTTTACCTGTTCACGTGGCCATGATGAATGAATTTGTGACCATCGCTTTTCACTTGCATCTTCACTCCATAATAGACGTAACTCGTCTACCGTCATATTGTCTACCCAATTATTTTGGCGATTCACAACGATCGTAAGACCGTCATAAGCGACTTCAAACGGTGTAAACTGAATGGAGTTTTTCTTCATTTCATTTTCTTCCACTTGTTTCATTACTCTCGAAGCATTATTTATATCTACTTCTCCTTTACTGAAACGATTAAATCCTCCTCCTGTTCCAGAAACACTGATGGAAATTTTCACGTTCGGATGCACCTTTGTATATTCCTCCGCTACTGCTTCTATAATAGGAAAAACCGTTGAGGATCCATCAACTCTCACTTCTCCCATTTCATTCACAGCAAATGCAGTAGACGTGCCAACATAAAAGAAACATATCGACAGTATGAAAACTTTAATCGATGCTCTTATCCATTTCACGTGTTCTTCCTCCTAGAAGTAACCGGAAATAACAGGATTACAGATATAAGAATACTGCTAAACTATTAATTCGGTTTTAATTGTTTGTAAAAGTTTTGTAAAGTTCCACAAGAATCAACATTAGGTAAATTATTAATCCGTAGCCACTGTTCATCTTCACTGAGGATTGGTCCATAACTCCCATAGTGAATGCATACGTATTATTTGCGAGGTCCCTTAAAATTCCGATATAATCTGCTTGTCCACTTTATTAGAACGTATGCATGAACCATAAAAAAAAGCACACTATCTTTTCAGATAGTGTGCTTTTTTTACAACTTTTTTATTCATCATCTTGCTTTTTATTTTTATTTTTCTTATCTATTTCCTCTTGTGTAGCTTCGCCATTTTCTACCTTTTTCAAATCAAAGTACGCGTCCATAATGTCACGGCTAATATAACCGTTAATACCTGATTTATCATCTACCCAAGGTACAACAACAGAAAATGCTACTTCAGGGTCTTCAAGTGGCGCATAACCTACTAACGTTAAGTTATATGTTTCTTTACGCTCACCGTTTGCCTTTCTACCAATCTCTTTATCTCCGCCATACACAGTTTGAGCTGTACCTGTTTTACCAGCAGCTTTATATGATGCGCCTGTAAAGTATTTCGCAGCTGTACCACCAGACTCATTAAATACTTGTCTAAATCCTTCCTGAACACGTTTAATTTGTGATTCAGGCATATCAATACGGTTTAGTACTTTCGGTTCCATTGAATGAACGACTTTTCCAACTTCGCCTTGTTTCGCTTCTGGTTGACGAATTTCTTTTACAACTTGCGGCTGCATACGGTAACCACCATTTGCAATTGTTGAAACATACTGTGCTAATTGAAGTGGTGTGTACGTGTCATACTGCCCAATTGATAAATCTAATAAGAAACCTGGCTGATTTCCTCTACCTGTTTGACCCGCAGATTCATTTGGTAAATCGATACCTGTTTTTACACCAAGTCCAAACTGCCCGAAATAATATCGCATCGTATCAAATGCTTTTTGTGGTATATCTAACGTACCACCTTTCACATATTGAACACCTGCGATATTCATCGCTGTTTTAAACATATATACGTTAGAAGACATTTTTAATGCTGTTAAATCATTAATATAACCCATATTCTTCCAAGAAGCTTTTTGTGGCGTTCCCTTTAATCTGATTGGTTCATCATATTGAACTGAACCCGGTTGAATGGCACCTGTCTGATACCCAGTAAGTACTGTCGCACCTTTTACAGTTGATCCCATCGGATAAGAACTTGTCATCGTTCCTAATGCGAAATCTTGCACTTTCGTTTCGCCATTTTCTTCTACTAACTGTTTCCCTGCCATAGATAAAACTTCACCATTTTTTGGATTCATCATTACAACGAATGCACGATCTAAAAGAGGTTGTCCCCCTTTATATCTCAATAAATTTTTCGTGATAATTTCTTCTACACGCTTTTGTAATTCCATGTCAATTGTTAAATTCAGATTGTTACCACTTTGCCCTTTTGATACATTAATCGTTTCTAAAATATTACCGTTTTTATCCGTAATATTTCTCACTTCCGCTTTATTACCGTGCAAACTATCTTCATATTGCTGCTCAAGATAACTTTTCCCTACGCGGTCATTTCGGTTATAATCACGAACAAGATAGTAATCTAGTCTTTCTCTCGGTAAACCTTCATCAGACGTTGACACCCCGCCAAGTACACTTCGGAATAGATCATCATAAACGTATTTTCTATCCCAATCAACATTCGTATCTACACCCGGTAATGCTGCTAGATTTTCACTAATAATCGCATATTCTTGTTCTGTAGCATCCTTTTTAATGACTTGTGGCGTCATCGCATATCCGCCGTCCATTTTGCTTTTAATCGCTAGCACTTCTAAATCTTTTGCAGATAATTGATTCACTTCTTCTTCCGTCACGCGATTTCGTTGACGCTCATCTAATTCTTTATCGTCAATTTTTTTATCTTTAAACTCTTGACGATCCTTTTTCGTAATTTTTTCTTGCGCTTCTTCTTTATGAATAGCAAGCCAATAATCTTTTTTATCGCGATCTGTTAATTTATCTGTCGGTACTTCAATCAAATCTGCTAATTTTTTCGCTGTTTCTAAGCGAGCCTCTGCAGTTGATCCTTTCATTTTTGTAAATGTAATCGTACGTACAGCTGCATTATCTACTACAGGTCGCCCATAACGGTCAAATATTTTCCCACGTGGTACAGGATTACTTATCGTCGAGTTTTCTTTCCTCTCCACTTCATTCTTATATTCCTCACCGCGAACAATTTGTACATATCCAAGCCTTACAATAACCGCGGAGAACATTAAAAACACGCAGAAAAACAGCACGTTTAACCGAAAAGGAACGTGAGTCTTTTTCTTTTGTTGTTTCTGCTTCTTACCCATACAAACCCCCTCTACCAACAGCTATGTAATTTGAAAGGGACACCTTCATACAGGTGTCCTCACTGCTGTCTTACATCTTTTTCTATTCTAGCATAAAACAAACGATAAGTTAACCTTCTGGTTCTGTTTGATTCTGCGTGGTTCCTTGTGCTACAACACTTGTGTTCCCTGCATTTCCTTCATCATATTTGACATTTTTAACTGCAAAATAAATAAGAAAATGTCCAGCACCTAAAATACATAGTAAGAAAGGTAAACTCTTTTCAGGCGGAAAGAATAATACAGCACATAAAAAACTTAAAACTGAACAAATTCTCCCAGCATTTAACCATAATTCTCGGACAACAACATACTCTACACGCCACTCTCTCGCATTTTTCGCTCTACCAATTACATCATATGTCATCGATCCATATGGAACGAGTAAAATAGGGTATGCAATCGCAATGCATGCTGCATAAATAAGTAATTTTGTGTATGTAACATTGAATATAAC
The DNA here is from genome assembly GCF_022663305.1 of Bacillus cereus group sp. BfR-BA-01408. Taxonomy (NCBI): domain Bacteria; kingdom Bacillati; phylum Bacillota; class Bacilli; order Caryophanales; family Bacillaceae; genus Bacillus; species Bacillus cereus group sp. BfR-BA-01408. The sequence goes on from NZ_JAKUFF010000005.1 coordinate 130,489, forward strand.
TAAAAATACGACAGCATATAAAATAATGCCTCCAAGTAAAATTGCTTTTTTTCGCCACTCTTTCTTTAACATACGAGCAACTAAATAGTAACATACAAATGATACAGCAGAATTTACTAAGCTATATTTCCCTAATGCAAGCTCACTATCGGTTGCTAAGTACACGTATACTGAAATAACAAAAATGAATGTTCCCTCTCTCAATCCTTGGAAAAAATGAGCACGTGTAATTCTCCCCCAATTTTTATCAATCCGTCGCTCTTTCAAAACTTGTGCAACCTCATAACGACCTTCACATTCTCTCTTAGATACAAAAAAGCTTAAAACGACAGCAATTGCAAATAACAGTAACGAGAGGAAGAATATGACCGTATAACCACTCCACTTTTCCATACGTGAAATTGTGTATCCAGCTGCTATCGGTCCAATCATGCCAGAGAAGGATGTAAGAAGCCCAAGAAACCCGTTAAAGAAATCTCTTGTTTCTGGTTCTGTAATCTCAAATGTTAATAAATTAAACGCGAGCCAGTAAAAACCATATCCGACTCCTAAAAGAGCCCCCATTAATAAAATATAGTGAGAAGCGCTTTTTCCCGCTACTAAAACAACGATAAAAAAAATTGCTAACGTGCCTACGCCTATTCGTAACAAGATCGAGCGATCAATACGCTTCGCTAATTTCCCACCTATAAGAAATGTGAGGGGCTGCAATACAACGCTGGCCAAATTATACAAGCCGAGATTCACATAATTTTGTGTTTGTTTCCATAAATAAATGTTAACAAACGTATTCGATAAAGAAATTGCGAGCGTGTATAAACCTCCAATAAGGAGTAATAACACTAAATCCCGATTCACTTCAACGTCACCAATTATATGTTTCCACTTCATACACAACTCTCCTTTACTTCATGTTCTAGTCTTCCAAAGACAAGCCCAATTATGTAAAAGGAAAGCATAGAAAAAAGCTAGGAGCATTCTCCTAGCTTTTTCTATCGTTATTACAATTATTTTGCTTCTTGGTAACGTTTTTCAGCAGCGTTCCAATCTACAACGTTCCAGAATGCACCGATGTAGTCTGGACGACGGTTTTGATAATTTAAGTAGTAAGCATGTTCCCAAACATCTAAACCGATAACTGGTGTTTTACCTTCAGTTAGAGGAGAATCTTGGTTTGGCGTGCTTGTTACTTCTAATTCACCATTATTTACTACTAACCAAGCCCAACCAGAACCGAAGCGAGTTGCGCCAGCTTTTGCGAATTCTTCTTTGAATGCATCGAAGCTACCGAATTTCGCTTCAATTGCAGTTGCAAGTTCGCCTACTGGTTGTCCACCGCCGTTTGGAGATAAGATCGTCCAGAAGAATGTGTGGTTAGCATGTCCGCCACCATTGTTACGTACTGCTGTACGGATTGCTTCTGGTACTTCGTTTAAGTTTGCAACTAATTCTTCTACGCTTTTGTCAGCTAATTCTGCATGACCTTCTAAAGCAGCGTTTAAGTTTGTGATGTACGTGTTATGGTGTTTTGTATGATGGATGTTCATTGTTTCTTTGTCAAAGTGAGGCTCTAAAGCATCATACGCATAAGGTAAATTTGGTAATTCGTGTTTTGCCATTGTTATATTCCTCCCAGTTTATGTATTGCCACTTAAGTGACATACAACTACATTCTACCCTAATTGCCATAGGGTGCAAACAAATAAATCGCATTGTCTTGCTATCATTAAAGTAGCAAAATTCCCACTTCTTTTCAATTAAAATGCTCATATATTTCATAAAAAAAGCCCCCTTCTACAAGGAAGCTTCCTACTGACATAATAAACACGTGAAATGGATATGGACCCTGTAGGACTCGAACCTACGACCGGACGGTTATGAGCCGTCTGCTCTAACCAGCTGAGCTAAGGGTCCACAATTATGTATGTAACAATACATCAAATAAAGGAATTCCTATCGGATATATCCTTTAAGAAATGTAAGATAAATTTACCATATAGAAAAGAAAAGTGTCAATTGTATTTTTCTCATTTAAAAGAAGAAAATTAATAAAAAGAAATTTAGTTGTCTCTACTATATGTAAATATAATATATCTTGAGATTCCCTAGATTCCTACGTTACAATGATTTTATACATACATAAAGGAAGTGAATCTATGTCCATATTTACCCAATTAGTCAAAAGCGTATATTCGCCTAAAGATATGGCGCTATTCCGTTTTCAAAAAATCGGAAAAACCATTTTGTATATTATGCTACTTTGTCTAATCACTACTATTCCAAGAACATTCTTTTACGGTAGCTTTATCCAAGATAGTGTTACTATGGTAAATCAAGCAATTGAAAAAGATTTACCTGATTTTAAAATCGAAAATGGTGAACTAAAAGCTGATATTGAACAACCTATTCAAAAAGAAGAGGGAGATGCTCTTTTCGTATTTGATCCAAATACAACAGATATCGAAAAGTATCAAAATAAAACTGGTTTATTTATTTTAAAAGATAAAGTAGTTTCTATAGGAAATGGCCAGACGCAAACATACTCCTACAATGATTTATTAGGCACATCTCTTGAGAAAAAAGATTTGCAAGATTTCATTTCAGTATTCGATAGTATTTATCCAATTTTACTAGCTGTTATCGGCGTGTTAGTATATCTATTCCAATTGTTCATTACTTTCTTAGGAATTACTTTACTTGCGTTTATCGGTTCTGCTATGAGTGGTCAACGTAAATTATCTTATAAGCAAGTATGGACGTTAACTGCTTACAGCTACACAATTCCAACAATCTTCTTTATGATTATGGATTTATTCAAAATCGTTGTACCTGGTTCAACATTCATTTATATCGCAGTTGTTTTAATTGTTCTATACTTAACAATTAAAGAAGTTCCAAAACCGAACGAAAAAAATGCCTAAATAGGCATTTTTTTTTTGGACAAGCATATATTCCTAGCAAAGGAGTGAAGAATATGAAGAGATTAGGTATATTCTTATTCGTGCTTGTTCTTGGTTATATATTTTATTACGATATAAAAATTGGCACTTTGCCGATGTTAAGTTCATATAAAAAGACAAATGCGGCCGAAACGATAAAACAAGAAAGTACAAATACAAAACAAAAAAAAGAAAACAAAGCGGAAAAAGAAACAGATGTCACTTATAAAACAATTGAAGTCAAAACAGGTGATACGGTTCTTTCCATTACAGAAGCGATCAATAAGAAAAAAATTCCTTCTATCGAAAAAGTAATTGATGATTTTAAACAATTAAATAAAAATACACCTGCTACAAAAATACAACTTGGAAAGTCTTATAAATTCCCGTTATATCAATAAGCAATCACTTAATCCTTGTCAATTACATAAAGGCGCTGATACAATAGTAAAAGTGAAACCGAGCACTTCGGTTTCTATAGCCCTGTATCACGTATACTATCATTGATATAAGGGACTAAATAAGAAACTTCTTTTATAAGGAGAGCGATCTATTCGTGAATGAAATGACTCATCGTACAAAAACACGTCCAGTTAAAGTCGGTAATTTAACAATTGGCGGTAATAATGAATTAATTATACAAAGTATGACAACAACAAAAACACATGATGTTGAAGCAACAGTTGCTGAAATTAAACGTTTAGAAGAAGCTGGCTGTCAAGTCGTGCGTGTTGCTGTTCCAGACGAACGCGCAGCAAATGCTATTGCTGATATTAAAAAACAAATCAACATTCCACTTGTTGCTGATATTCATTTTGATTATCGCCTTGCTTTAAAAGCAATTGAAGGCGGCATTGATAAAGTACGTATCAATCCAGGTAACATTGGTCGTCGCCATAAAGTAGAAGCTGTTGTAAATGCAGCAAAAGAACGTGGTATTCCAATCCGTATCGGTGTAAACGCAGGTTCATTAGAGCGTCACATTTTGGAAAAGTACGGATACCCAACTGCAGATGGTATGGTTGAGAGCGCCCTACATCACATTAAAATTTTAGAGGACTTAGATTTCCATGATATTATCGTATCTATGAAAGCCTCTGATGTTAACTTGGCAATTGAAGCATACGAAAAAGCTGCACGTGCTTTTGATTATCCACTACATTTAGGTATCACAGAATCTGGAACGTTATTTGCCGGAACTGTAAAAAGTGCCGCTGGTCTTGGAGCAATCTTAAGTAAAGGCATCGGAAATACACTACGTATTTCATTAAGTGCTGACCCAGTTGAAGAAGTAAAAGTTGCGCGTGAACTATTAAAGTCATTCGGCCTTGCATCTAATGCAGCAACACTTATTTCTTGTCCAACTTGCGGTCGTATTGAAATTGATTTAATTAGTATCGCTAACGAAGTGGAAGAGTATATTTCTACACTACAAGTACCAATTAAAGTTGCAGTACTTGGCTGCGCTGTAAATGGTCCTGGTGAAGCTCGTGAAGCTGATATCGGTATTGCCGGCGCGCGCGGAGAAGGACTATTATTCCGTAAAGGGCAAGTCGTTCGTAAAGTACCAGAAGAAATAATGGTAGAAGAACTGAAAAAAGAAATCGACGTAATTGCTGCTGAAATGGCTGCTGAACGAGAAAAAGAAAAAGAAACACAAGAACAATAAAATAAAAAGAAGGTTGCCCACAACATTTGTGAGCAACCTTCTTTTCTACGTAAAAAAGCTCGTCAGTTATAGAACTGACGAGCTTTTACTTTGCACATTTTGGACAACGGCCATATATTTCAAACTTATGACCAGTTACTTCATAACCGTTAAAATCTTTATTCATAAAATCCATCGGGCAAGAAGTAATCTCTTTCGTCCCTCCACAATCTAAACAAATAAAATGATGATGATGTTCCATAATAGAACATGTAAAACGAAAATGTTTTTCACCGTTTAATTCCGTTTGTTCTAAAACACCGATTTCAGCAAACACCGTTAAGTTACGATAAATCGTGTCAAAACTAAGACCTGGATAATCATCCTTCATATGCTCTAAAACGTCTTTCGCCGTTAAATAACGATTGTGAGCTGCAAATAACCTGAGCATTTCTTCCCTTTTCCCAGTATGTTTGTATCCTTTATCTTTCATTAGGCGTAAAGCTTCTGTTAGATTCATATCTATCCCTACTTTA